>JAPKGY010000001.1 GCA_026647385.1 Phycisphaerae bacterium
TCCCGACATTCGTCCTGACGAGCAACTGGCCCGCGGTGAGTGGGAGTGCCGCCCGCCGACGGGATTCCACGGACCGCTCCGGTGGCAGCCGACGGACGAGACGCATGCTCTCGATGTCACGCAATAGGGTAACCGCTTCCTGGAACCCTTCCCATTTTAGCATGTTGGCGAGCACGGTTTTCATGGCGGCCAGGATGGTTGCCTGCGAGCGGCGTGTGCGGGCCACGGCGTCGGGCGGCAGGATGGGCGGCATCTGGTCGAGGTGGTCCGCGGCTGCGGGCATCTGCTCGCGGAAAAGTGTCCCCAGCGGTTCGACGATCCCCTGGCCGAGGCGTTCCTCGACGGACGGCGTGGCCAGGCGATTGATCCGCATTTCCGCCAGGACCTGCTCGAACTGAGTGTGGGTCGTGCCGACCCGGCCGGCGTAGTCGCGCTGCCTGCGGGCGAGCTGTTTGGTCCGGCGCGATCGCTCGGCTTCGTCGAGCCGGTCGGCCGCCTCGATCAGGCTGAGGAATTCCCCGTAGAGTTCCTCCTGGCGGCGAACCCAGCGATCGAAGTCGAGTCGATACTCTTGCTCGCGCCGCTGAAGCTCCGCCAGCAGCTCCTCGCGGCTCACGATCCTAAAGCCGATCGCCTGCGACCGCCCGACGTTCGGTCCGGAGATCCGATCGAAGTCGGCCGCTTCGGCCTGCAGGCTGATGCGGTCGCCTTCGCGGAATCCGTGGGCGGCCGGCACCCAGTCGAACGATCGCCGGAAGGTCTTCGTGTCGGGTTCGAAGCCCTCGATCGGTTGTGTGGTCGGTACGGCTTTCCCGTCCTGCGGGTGGGCGGTCAGCGCGGCGGACGACAGGCCGTAGGTATCGGCGAATTCGGTTTCGACGGGCAGGGCGGCGTCGGGCACGATCATTTCGCCCGCCCCGCGGATGCGCATGCGCACGGTCGGGGGCTGATCGGCGATAAGGCGCACGGAGATCTGCACCGGCCGACTGCGCTCGCTGACGTTGCTCAATCCGAGCAGGTCGGTCATGCGGAAGGAGTAGGTTGCGGAATCCGGAGGAACATCCTCGGCGGTGAACTCCCGTGAATTGATCCGGACGACGGGTGCGATCTCCTCTTCCTCGTCGCCGATCCGGCGCAGCAGTCGTATGTCGGCGATCGCCCGGTTGGTTTGCACGCGCAGGCCGATGCGACTGCCCTTGAGTGCCTGTGCGACGGTCTGGCCGGCACGCAGATCGTAGGGTTCGGCCTTTGTGTATCCGGGGGGAGTCACGTGCAGCGCGACGTTCTGCACCTCCGGTCTGTCCACTGCTTCCACGGTGAACCAGTCCGTTCGGGCATCGCCTCCGAGGACGCGGCACCGCAGGGTCTCGGCCAGGCGCTCGAACGTGTAGGTGAAGACCGCGCTGGGCGTCCGGGCGGACATCGAGGACTGGGAGGCCGGGGGACGCTCGCGCGTGACCGCGGGCATCTGCTGGCGACCGGTCTGGCCGCCGGGGCTCTGGTACTCGATGAAGACCTGGCGCGGAGCCTCATAGCCCTCGTCGACGAAGGCGGTGATCGGAGCGTCTTCGCCGCGGGCGACGATCATTCCGCCGTCCTTGAGCCCTTCGACGGTGAGCCGGTTGCGCTGCGGCCAATCGATGTCGCGGATCAGCACGTTACGGTGGAACCAGATGGACAGGGTCGGCCGGGCCAGCAGCCCGGCGAGAGTCAGAACCAATACGCAACCAATCGCGCCGGCGGCGCGCCGGCGAGCGCGTCGGTGATCCAGAACGTCTGTGAACCGCACGACTGACGCGGCTTGCGCCGCCTGCCGGACGAGTGCTTCCGTCAGAGCGGCTGAACGCGGGCCGACGGTGCGCTGCTCGATGTCCGAACGCGTGAACTCGACGGCGGAAATCAGGCGGCTGTGCAGATCCGCGTGCCGGCGCTCGACGAGCAAGGCCAGGTCGGAACGAGAAGGTCGCACCCGCAGCGGATCGATGACGAATCGCCACGCGATGGCCAGAAGGGCGGCGGACAGGGTGACGAGCTGGGCGATGCGCATGTCCGCGTCGAGCTTGAACGCGCGGTCGACAAGCAGTGTGATCGCGACGACCGCGACCAACGCGACGCCGAGAACCGACGCCCCCTCCAGCAGCAGGTAGAAGCGCAGGCGACGCCGGAGCCGATCGAGCTTCGGCTTGACCTGCGATTCGAAATGCTCCCTGGCGACCGGGTCGATCATTCCCGCGTTTCCTTAAGCCCGAGCTTCAGATCCACGTTACAACAGGCACGCCCTTTTGCGTAAAAACCATTCGGCTGCGAGCAACACGATCAGCAGCGACAGGGTCCACCACCGGTCCCACAATGTCAGCGGCTCTCCGGTCAGCACCATGCCGACCTGCTTGCCGGGGATCAGGTTCACCAGTTGGTCGGCCTCGGCCAGGTCGAGGTACCTGCCGCCGGCTGACTGCAACGCGAGCGTGCGGAGCGATTCGCGATCCAGGTTCGTCGCCCGGTATTCGAGGTCGGACCGGCCGACGCTGATTTCGTGTCGAATGACGGCCGGCTCGACGTTCGGCCCGCCTGGCAGATCGATTCGCAGGCCGTACGTTCCGCCGTGCGCCGGGACCCATCGCCCGCGGTACCAGCCGGGGCGGTTGGGCTGCGTTTTCAGGGTGATCGTGGAGGCCGGCTCGTCCTCGCGTTGAATGGTGGCGGTGACTTCCTCGCCGCGGAGCGGCTGGTTGCGGTCGTCGAGCAGTCTGGCTTCGACGATCACCGGGTCGCCCGCGGCGTAGCGGCTGCGATCGGTCTGGATGAGCCCGCGTTTCTGGCCGGTGAAGAGTTTGCCCTCGACCAGATGCCGCAAAAGCTGCACCCAGAACCGATTGAAGCAGCGATCGCCCGCGCGTCGCCACCGCCAAGTCGAGTCCGACGCCAGAAAGCCGACCCGTCCCGAGCCGAGGAATTGCGTAGCCAACAGAACGTGCCCGCCATCCTGGCCTCGCATGCGCGGATTCGAGTCGCGCAGGAGCACCGTTGCGACGGGCTTGGCCCGCATGGCCGGGTAGTGCCAGTACCAGCCGGGCAGCATCGCCCAGACCTGAAGGTTCTCCGTGGTGGTGTCCGCCATGACCAGGACGGGGTGATCCGCCACCGGGGGCGGTACGGCGACCGGCCAGGGCGTCGTCTGGAAATAGCCGAGTTCGTTGAGAATCAGTTCGGCCTCGCCGGGGTCAATCACCACGGGAAGCATCTCGACAAGAGATCGGGTGCCATCGCCGCGCAAGAACCTCGAGGTGTTCGTTCGGCCGGCGACGTAGAGCAGGGCGGCTCCGTTGTTGGCGACCATCGACTCGACGGTGGCCGTCCACGCCGGCGTGAAATCCTCCGGTTCGGGGTCCATCAGGATGATACAGTCGTAAGCGGTCAATTCCTCCGGGCGAGTCGGGAAGCGATCGATGATCGTCTTGCCGTCGCGGACCGCGGTCTCGTCGGCGGATTGCAGCCAGCAGCTCAGATCCATCGTCGCATCGCGGGTGAGGAGGCGCATGACGTAGCGGTAATCCCAGCTCGGTCCGCCCGCGACAAGAAGGACGCGCATTCGATTGTCGAGCGCACGGACGGTGATTTCCCGCTGGTTGTCGACGGTGAGTGTTTCGCCTTCGACCGGTTCGACGCGAACGATCAGGCGGGTCTGCCCCGGGTCGGCAAGCTGGTGCTTGAAAGCGATCGGTGCGACCCGTCCCGCGGCGTCGAGGGTAATCGTCTTGCGCTCGATCGGCTGCTCGTCGGCAGGCCCGCCTCGCAGCAGGGTGACGGTCAGCGATTGGCCGGCCAGACCCTGGACCTTCAATTGCACGGTGACCTGGAACGGGTCCTTGACGAAGACGTTGGCCGGCGCGTCGAGGGATGCGATCGCGGCATTACGCGGCTCACCCGGATCGCCCACGCCGACCGCGTAAATCGGCAGTTTGCGGGCGTGTGCGAACCTCGCGACGGTTTCGACGGGCTCGCCGCGATTGAATCGGCCATCCGACAACACGACGACGGCTGCGATCGGCGTATCGCCCTGCATCTCGACGGCCGACCGGACCGCTCGTCCCAGATCGGTGGCCTGCCCTTCGGCGCGGAGCAACGGGGCCAGCATCGTCGGAAGCGGCACCGGTTCGCCTTTGGGCTGCGAGGAGTCGGCCGCCGGAGAGGTGGTCGGAGGGGCGGCCTCGGGTTGCCCGTTGCGCGGGATGAACCCGACGGCGGACAGTTCGTCGGCGAATTCGTAGACCCGCACGGCGTTGTGCTTGGCTAATCGACTCAGCAAGGCGTTTGGCCCGCCGCCCAGCATTCGCTCCGCCAAATGCGAGCGGCTTAGACGGCGGGGATCGCCCCCGGCGGGCAACTCGGGCAACGGCGCGGACTGATCTTCGTTCGCGTAAAGGTCTCGCAGGCCCATGCTGGCGGACGTGTCCGCGAGAACGAGTGTCTCCGACTCGATCTCGCGATGAATGTACGTCGCCATCACCGGTTCGAGCCAGATGACGGCCAGGACGCAGATCACCGCGCAGCGCAAGGCGGTCAGGGTAATCCGTCGCCGGGGCGTCAGTCCGGACCGCTGTTCGCGGTGGTAGAGCAGAATGACCAGGCCCAACAGTCCGATCAACACCACGATGGAGGCGAGGGATGCCCATCCCTCCGGTACGGATGCGAACTCGAACCGTCGTTCGATCGTGTCGACCGCCAGGATGTGGCCGAAAGCACTCATCGGTCGCCACCTCGCCAGAGGAGGCGGAGATTCCGCCCGCTTCCGAAGTACCACCCCAGCGCCTGCTCGCTCATCAGCACCACGACGAGCAGGATCAGCGCGATCGGCCACAGTTCGCGGCGCACCTCCACGTCGCGCAGGGCGGCCAGGTCGCGACCGGTGACGTAGCTGAGGTTCAGGTTTGGCATGGATGCCCGCAGCGCCGCTTCATCCGCCCGGCCCAGGTCGCTCTCGCGCGTGTCGACATTGACGGCCATCGGCCGGGTGACCGTTCGGCCGGAGATTTCGCTGAGGTCGAAGCGATAGATGCCCGGTTCATCCGTTCGAGTCCAGGACAGCACGGTTTGGCCGGTGCCGGGGTCGGGCTGGGGTTCGATGCGCGAAGCCGGGTCGGCGGGAAAGGTCGGCGGCTTGAGCGTGGCCGGCGGCTGGTACCGTTCGCCGTCGAACGGGATCACGATCGGCGCGCCCACAAGCTGCTGGCCGCCTGCCTCCGCGCGGCGGGCCAGGTATTGCACCAGTTCCATCGCCCAGACGACGTAGGCCGGCTGATCGGGCAGGTTGTTCCACTCCTTGTCGGTGCTCGACGTGAACATCACGACGTGCCCGCGCCCCAGCGACTGATCGACGACGAGCGGGTCCTTGTCCGCACTGTTCAATCGGATGAGTATGCGAGCGGGTGTTCTTTCGTCAGCCGCGGCCGAGGCGGGCTGAGTGAGGGATGCGGCTTCGGCGGACTCGGCTTCGCCCGGTTCGCAGCGGAAACATTCGCGCACGCGCACGTTCTGAAGCAGACTCGCTTCTCCGGCCGCCAACCGCGCGGTCAGCGGATGGGCGGCGTCGATCTCGCCGATGCCCCATCCGGCGGATTCCGCCGGGCAGATGGCGACCTGCCCGATCTTCGCCGGCAACAGTCCGGAACCCTCGCGATACAGCAGGCGGTTGTATGCGTCCGCGTCCACCTGATCGCCGAGAAAGATCGCCAGTCCGCCGCCGCTCCGCACGTAGGTTTCCAGGTGCTCGACAGCCGACTCGTTGAAGCGATAGACGTTCGCCAGAACGACAACCTGGTAATCCGACAGGTCGGCTCCCTCCAGGTCGTTTTCATCGATGACGGTGACCTCGTTGCCGCTGAACTGCGGGCCTTCGGGCTGGAGCGCGACCGTCAGCAGGAACGTTTCGTCCTCGTAAGGGTCGGGCGATTTCTCCCCATTGACGATCAGGGTGCGCAGCGCCCTGGCCACCGGAACGACCAGGCGGCGCGCGTTGTCGACGGGCAGCCCGTCCGGCGGCAGTTCAACCGTCAATACGTCCAGGCCTTCATTGGGAAAGGTTGCGTCGATCGCCAGGTCAACGTGGCTGCCGGCGTCAATCGAAGGAACCGATGTTGCCGGAACGGCCGCGTCGCCCACATAGGCCTCCAGAACCGTGGCGGCGCTCGGCGTCCGGCCGAAGTTCACGATGCGGGCGACATAACGGCCTTCGATCGTCGCGACCGATTGCGCCTGCCGCGGCTCGATGTCGGCGATCGCCAGGTTATCCGCCGGGTTGCCCACGTCGATGAGCACGACGTGCAGCGAACGGCCATCCCGGCCCCAGTCGGCAAGGGCGGCGGCCGGCGACGGATCGGGGCCGGCGGAGTCATGGCGTCCGATCCAGTCGATGCGCTGAAAGTCGCTGATCACGTAAACCGTCGCATCCGCCCCCGCGGACAGGGCGTCGAGGCGTTGGCGCACGGCCGCCATCGCGGCGGGGAAGTTCCCGGGCCGAAAGGAAACCGGCGTCGACGCGAGATCCTCTTCGAACGTCTTCAGGTTGATCTCACCGATGCGCGGTTCGGACCGCAGAGGTTGATCGGGCCGAGACGTGAGCAACACGGTTACGCCGTCGTCCGGCGAGGACTCGCGCCAGGTGCTCACGAGGTCGCGCAGGGTCGATTGGGCTCGACTGAAGACCGTGCCGCTTTTCTCGAAGTCGCTTTCCGAGGCCTGGACCGGATCGCGCAGGCCCATGCTGAACGAGTCGTCGAGTATCACGATTCGCTCGGATTGCCCGCGCGTGCCCAGCGCGGCGGTCAGCGACTCGGGGCGAATGAACCACCGCGCGAGCATGACGCCCGCGACGGCCATGGCCAGGCAGCGCAAGGCCAGGAGGATGAGTTCCTCGATCCGGATGCGCCGGCGGTTCTCGCGGTCCGCCTGGAGCAGGAACTCCACCGCCGCCCAGCGGATCCGCCGGAATCGTCGCCGGTTCAGCAGGTGAATGAGGATGGGGATGGCCGCCGCCGCCGCACCGGCGTAGAACATCGCCGGCGTCATCAGCGCCGCAAGCGGAAGGCTCAACCATATGCCCCATTCGGTTTTCACGGCCCCACCCACAAAGGCCACCGTCCCAACGCCGGCTGGAGTGGAGAACGGGGAATTGAGAATGGAGAAAGGACCCGCGTTCTCGGACGAACCATCGGGCCGGCCATGAGCTTTCTCAATTCTCCGCTCTCCATTCTCCACTCCGCCTTCAGCTTCATCTTTTCGCCATCCGGTGCATCCGCCCAGCCAGGTACGCCGACAGAGCTGCGTCCGGTGGATCGTGTGTCGACAGCAGCACGTAATCAATCCGGCTGTCCACGCAGGCCGACCTCATCCGGGCGATGAAATTCTCGACGATTCGCAGATAACTCGCCCTCAGCGACTGCGGGTCGGTCAGCAGTTGCACGTCGACCCGCTCGAGTCCCTCGAACAGCGTGTTCTCGGAGAACGGAAACGTCAGCTCGTCGTGATCGAGCACGTGCAGGACAATCACGTCATGGCCGGCATGGCGCAATCGCTGCAATCCGGCGATCGTGGCTTCGACGTCGGTCAGCAGGTCGCTGATCAGCACGACGAGCCCCCGCCGGCGGAGCTGCTCCGCTATCTGCCCGAGCAGCATCTTCATGTCGGTGGCTTCAGCCGGCGGGTTCGCCTCGATGCGCTCGATCATCGTCTGAAGCTGAACGGTCCGGCTGGTCGGCGGGACCTGCTCGCGGATCGCCCGGTCGAAAAGGACCAGCCCGCAGGCGTCCTGCTGCATCATCAGCAGATAAATCAACGAGGCCGCCATCGTCGCGGCGTAGTCGTACTTGTTGCGCCATCCGCCGTGCTCGTGCTCGGGATAGGCCATCGAGCGCGAGCAGTCCAGCAGGACGTGTGTCCCAAGGTTCGTCTCTTCCTCGTACTGTTTGATGTACAGCCGGTCGCCGCGGGCAAACAGCCGCCAGTCGATATGTCGGATGTCGTCGCCGGGCGCGTACTCCCGGTGCGACGCGAACTCCACGCTGAAGCCCTGGTAGGGGCTGCGGTGCATCCCCGCGACGAACCCCTCCACGATCATCTTCGCCCGCAATTCGAGCCGGGAGATGCGCGTGAGGGTCTCAGGATTCAAATACTTTGCGTAGTCTGCCATCCTGGCTCAATGCCGACTCGTTCGGCGGCGTGAGGTTCAACAACTCGTCGATGATCCGATCGGCCGAGTACCCCTGGGCCTCGGCGGAGTAGGTGGTGATGATGCGGTGCCGGAGCACGGGGTGCGCGACCGCCCGCACGTCCTCGACGGACGCGTGGTACTGCCCGTGGAGCACCGCCCGGGCCTTGGCCGCCTGCACGAGGAACTGCACGGCCCGCGGGCCCGCGCCCCACTTGATCATCTGCCGGGTGATCGGCGGCGCCGTCGGCTCGTCAGGCCGGGTCCGGCGTACAATGTCCAGCGCATGCGCAACTACCGGTCGGGCGATCGGAACCTTCCGCACCAGGTCCTGCAGCCGCAGGACCTGCCCCGCGTCCAGCACAGGCGGGATGGATTCCCGCGCAGCCGCGATATCGACCAGCGTCGTCTCCGCGATTCGAAGCTCCTCGTCGTAACTCGGATAGCCGACGAAGACCTTGTACATGAACCGGTCCTGCTGGGCTTCGGGAAGCGGGTACGTCCCCTCCTGCTCGATGGGGTTCTGGGTGGCCAAGACGAAAAACGGCTCGTCCAGCGGGTGCCGTTGCCCGCCCACCGTCACCTGTCGCTCCTGCATCGCCTCGAGCAGGGCGGCCTGGGTTTTGGGCGGCGTGCGGTTGATTTCGTCCGCCAGGACCACGTTTGCGAATACCGGCCCGCGCAGGAACCTGAACGATCGCGAACCGGTGGCTTTGTCTTCCTGGATGACCTCCGTGCCGGTGATGTCCGACGGCATGAGGTCGGGTGTGAACTGGATGCGCGAGAACGTCAGGTGAAGCGACCGGGCGAGCGTCGAGATCATCAGCGTTTTGGCCAGGCCGGGCACGCCTTCGAGAATGACGTGGCCGCCGGCGAACAGCGCGGTCATCAACTCCTCGAGCACCCGGTCCTGCCCGACGATCACCTTGCTTAACTCCGACCGGATCCGCTCGTTGGCCGACCGAAGCTGCTCGACAGCCGCCAGATCGTCCGATCCCGCTGGAATGGGTGTGTCACTGTTCGGCATCAAACCCCCTTTCGCCTCAATGTTCGTGCGATGTTGACGAGCCGCGGGCTTCCCTTGACACGACGCGGGCATACGCCCGCCCGCAGCCGCCTTGCGGCGAGCCGCGTGTCAAGGGCTTCAGGTCGCCGCGGGGAGCCGCGCGGCCTTTCGTTTCGATCGGCGCCCCGGGGATTGCCCGCGGTCATAGGGTCATCGGTCCGCCGCAATCGCGAACGGGCCGGCTGAGACTCCAGAATGGACAATTGAGAAAGGTTCGCCCGGTCCGGAAGTTCCGCTCGCATTTGTAGGGCCGTTCTCAATTCTCCACTCTCCATTCGCCCGCGGTTTCCCGTCGGTCTACCGTTGCAGAATCGGCAGATACCCGTACGGCATCTGCAGGATGGTCAACGCGATGGCCGTCCCGTACACCTTGCCCACCGCGTCGCCGTCCCACGATCCATCGCTGTTTTGGGCGGTCAGCAGCCAATCCCGCATGGTCGGGAAATACCAGTTCCAGTTCTCCTCTCCGCTCAGCCACATGACCTGGGCCATGTAGAAGTGAGCGTAATAGTAGTGCCCCCAGGTTCCGGAGCTGCGCCCGCCCCGCCCGATGTGGTCTTTGACGAACTTCAGCGATTTGACCGCTTGCGGGTGATCGTATTTCCCCGCGTTGTACCAGCAGGCGACAGCCGCCGCCGTGATCGGAGGGCGCGGGCCGCCTTGGCGATCCGCCCGGTAAGTGATTCCGCCGTCCGGCAGCGAGGATTTGTCCAGGTACCCCAGCGCCCGGTCGATCGTCTGTTTGGGCACCGACACCCCCGCGTTCCGGGCGGCACGCAGGCCCTGCAACTGGGTGATCGTCACCGACCCCTCGTCCGAACGCGAATCCGGTGTGTACAGCCAGCCTCCCAGATCGCTCTGGCTCCGGGCGGTCAGGGCAACCGCCTTCTGCAGCACGGTGTGGATCTGCTTGCGTTTGTCCGGGTCGGATTCCATGCCGTGCAGTTCGCCCAGCACGAGCATGCTGAAGCCGTGGCCGTACATCGAGCGGCTTTCCTCCTCGATGCGCGAGATCAGGCCTTCCGAATCGACGCACCGCAGGAGCAGATTGACCGCCCGGCTCACCTGCGGCGCGTACCTGCCTTCCGTCATCGTGTTGCCGTTGGCCATCAGGGCGAACGTGGCCAGCGCCGTCATCGCGACCGGGTAGTATCCCATATCCCCCTGGCTTCGCCATGAGCCCTCGCGACTCTGCGTGCGAGCCAGGAATTCGAGTCCGCGATCGATCGCCTGCTGCGTCTCCGGAGTGATCAGCGGCGGCAGCGGCGGCGCGATCCGCGCCTCGCTCTGGGCGGACGAACGTGTCGGTCCCATCAGCGCGATCACCATCGCCAATCCTAAGGCGGATCGCCTTTTTGTGGTCCGCAACCAAAGAGGAACCCTTGGCGCAGACCGGCGCGCAAATCGCATCGATCCTTCGCCGCGAGGTTCCAACGCGTGCAATCGAGTCATCAATGGTTGCGGCCCGCGGAACAGGGCGAGCAAAGTTGGGAATGGAGAACGGAGAATAGAGAAAGGGTTCCCCGGTTCGCGGGTCGATCTCGCGCAGGGAGAACCATTCTCCATTCTCCACTCTCCACTCTCCACTTTCGACTCTCCTGCTCGATTCCGTCCGTGCGGGTCCGCGCTCTCACGGGTCCTCTCGTTTCCTCGCCTGTGTCTCGATCGGCCTTTGCGTTCGCAGGTGAATCAATCTTTCCCGGGTGAAGGATTCCGGCCGATCCCGTAACTGCCGCCGGGCGAATTCATCGAAGAACGCCTCCTCGGGCGGCAGGTCGTTGTCTGGATCATAGAACTTCAATGCCTCTTCGACGCAGGTGCCCGCCAGAAGTTCCCATTCGCGGGCCGCCCCGCGGTCGGCTGTCCCGCTCGCCCAGGCCCGAAGCTGCCGGGCTTTCTCCCCCAGCATCGCCTCCAGCGTCAGCCAGCCGGCTACGTCGATCGCCCGCGACGGCTCCCCCGTGGGGTTGACCGGCGGCGCCGGGGGCACCGGTGATTCTTCCAGCGTCACGAACCGGGCCAGTCGCGGGTCGCCGGCCTTCGGGTCGATGCCGGCGAAGCGCAGCACGGTCACCTCCCCGCACGAACGACAGGTGACCGGCAGCGCCAGGATCGGCCCGGCGGCCGACGGCTCGATCGCTCCGGTCTCCGGGGCCAGGGGCCCGTTCCCACATCGCCCGCACCGCTTCGCCCAAACGACCAACTGGGCCTCGGTCAGACTGTGAATCGCCAAAACGGCTGGAGAGGTGCCCATAACACCCAATCCTAAACCAACCCGTCTCCTCGGTAAACAAGTGCCTGTGACGACTGTTGACTTGGTTGAAAAGTTGGCGTTTCATGCGATGCAGTTTGAGCGGTGTATACGGCTTGAGCCTCCTTGCTCCGACGGGATCCATCGTGAGGCCTCCGTGGAATGAGTACTCCACAAGTCAGCCATGGAGACCTTCTTTATCGTGGATCACGCCGGCGCGCCGGTTCAGTGGCGCTGAAGCGGCGTCGGCTGGCTCCGAGCGTGAGACCGTTCAACCGGAAAAGGCACTGGATCGCCACTATGACCATTGTATCCGGCGGATGTGCGCGATAGGGGCCAGGAAGGAGATAGCTTGGACCGGAGAATCCGCTTCGCCTGGGTATGTGGGCTCGCGATCGCGGTTCTGCCGTCGGTTGGCCCGGCCCGGTCGGCGTCGCAGCCGGCGGTCCCCGTCCTGTTGGGTGTCGATGACGGGGGTGCGTATCATCATACGGTCGGCAAGCGACAGCCGTTCGAGTTTCCGGCCTACTTTGAGGCATTGGATGACCTGGGCGTGCAATTCGTCTCCGTGCACTTCTGGCCGGTGACCGATGCCGGCAAGGATAGCCCCGCCAGGACCGGCCTGAGGCTGATAGCCCTCGACCAGACTATGCGCGATCACGGCCTGAGGTACTCGCTGAACGTCGAACTGTCGAACTTCGTTCCCCGCCTTGAGATCACGCCGGGCGTCGACGAGTTCGAGCATCCGGACGGCATGCACCGCTGGGACTTTCGCATGGAGTGGCTTGAAGCCGTCCTGCCGCCGCGTCGGCTCGAACCGGCCGCCCTGATCGCGATCACCTACGATGAGTGCGAGCACATGATCCTGTCGAACAATAAATTCGCCAACAGCCCCAAGTCGACGTTCGATCAGCCTTTCCTGGTGAACACGCACGGTATGCCGCTTGCAAAGGCCTGCGATCGATTGGTGGCTGAGGCCCGACGAATCCGCGAGGAACACTATCAGAACCGTGTTCGCCCGCAGACCGAACAGGTCTGGCCCGACTTGTTCCACATCTTCGCCCGGGCGGGATGGATCGTCGCACCGAAGTTGCTCAAGGAGAACTTCAGCTCGGTCGTGATGTCCATCGCCATGGGGGCTGCCATTCAATACCGGGATACGGGCACATGTTTATGGGCGTCGCCGGACCTGTGGAACTGGAATCGCTACCCCGGCCATTCGCCGGAGGCGCTCCGTTCGGCGCTGTTGATGGCCTATTGGCTCGGGGCCGAGACGATCTACGTCGAAAACCTCGATTTTCACCAGTGGTCGCCGCGGCATCCGGAGGCTGACCCCGAAGGTTCGCTCCTCCACTGGACCAGCCTCGATCAGTATGAGGTGACCGCGCACGGGCGCGTCGTTCGCGAGTTCTACCGGGAGTACGTGCCGAAGCATCCGCGGACCAGCGATTGGCGGGAGTACGATCCGCGCGTGGTTATCATTCGCCTGCCCGACGGTGGATGGGGACAGTACGACGCCGTCGCGTCGCGCAATCGGCTCCTCGGCAACCGGGACATGCCCCTGGACGAACCCGCGTCCGAGTGGCTCCACTTGTGGCCCATCCTTACGCATGGAGTGGTTCTTTCCGGAGCGATCTCCACCGGTAATCCGAAGGTGTATCCCAAGGGCGTCGAGGACTTCTTCGTGCCCATCGACAGCGTGGCGGTCTTCGATCACAACGTGGAGGCGGGTCGGTTGGCGAACGTGGATTGTCTGATTGTCTGTGGGCATGCGCTGTCCGCCGGGACCTTCGAGGCTGTCCGCGGACGGGTTGCCGCCGGCGCGACCTGCATCATCG
Organism: Phycisphaerae bacterium; assembly: GCA_026647385.1. Classification (GTDB taxonomy): domain Bacteria; phylum Planctomycetota; class Phycisphaerae; order UBA1845; family PWPN01; genus JAPKGY01. The sequence goes on from JAPKGY010000001.1 coordinate 13,359, forward strand.
CCCGCCGGTTGTACGCCCGGCACGCGCCAGGCGGCCTGCCCGGTGATTGGCTGATCGTCGACGATTTCAAGGACCCGCGGATCGCCCCCAAACTCCAGCGGTTCCTGGGGCCGGCCGACGTCGCCCGTTTTCGCTTCAGGCATCAGCTCGTGGAGTTTCGCAAGTCCGGCAAGCCCGACGGCATCACCGTCCGCGTCGTCGAGCGAAAGTGAGGGGGATTCAAACGTGGGAGATCGCGCCATGAAAGCGATGGTGCTCGAACGGATCGCTCCGATCGCGTCGTCGCCGCTGAGGCTGAGCGACTGGCCCGAACCGCAGCCTCAACCGGGCGAAGTCCGACTCAAAGTGCGTTGCTGCGGGATCTGCCGGACCGATCTGCACGTCATCGAAGGGGAACTGCCCCCGCTCAGGCTGCCGATCGTTCCGGGCCATCAGATCGTCGGCGCCGTGGATGCGATCGGCCCGAGCTGCACGCGGTTCAGTGTGGGGCAGCGCGTCGGGATCGCCTGGCTGCGGCACACCTGCGGCCAATGCGGATTCTGCCTCGCGGGACGCGAGAATCTCTGCGAGTCATCCCGGTTTACGGGTTACCATGCCGACGGCGGTTACGCGGAGTATGCGGCCGTTCCGGAGGCGTACGCGTACGCGATTCCGGATGCGTTTGACGACGCGTCGGCCGCTCCGCTGCTCTGTGCGGGCATCATCGGCTACCGGGCGCTCAAGCGGAGCAATCTGCCGCGAGGCGGGACCCTGGCGGTCTACGGGTTCGGGTCGTCGGCCCACGTGGTGCTGCAGATCGCGAAGCATCGCGGCAGCCGGGTGTTCGTGGTCACCCGGGGCGAGAGTCATCGGCAACTCGCCCGCGAGATGGGCGCGGATTGGGTCGGCGAAAACGCGGTGGACGTGCCCGAGTCAGCCGACAGCGCGATCATCTTCGCCCCAGCCGGCGAACTGGTCCCGCCCGCGCTGCGATCGCTCAAGAAGGGCGGGACGTTGGCCTTGGCAGGCATCTACATGACGCCCGTGCCGGGCATGGATTACGAACGCCACCTCTTTTACGAACGAAACGTGTGTTCCGTGACGGCCAATACGCGCGAGGACGGACGTGAGCTGCTGGCGGAGGCTGCTCGGATCCACCTTCGTCCGCACACGACCGTCTATCCGCTCGGCGAGGCCAATCGGGCCCTGCAGGACCTCAAGGGGGACCGAATTCGCGGATCGGGAGTCTTGAAGGTATGAGCCATGTCGATCGGCCGGCACCACATCGGGACTAGTGGTTGGAGCTACCCCCACTGGGGCAAGGGGAGATTCTATCCGAAGGGAACCAAACCCCGCGATTTCCTCGAGTATTACTCCCGGCACTTCGGCACGGTTGAGCTTAACGCATCGTTCTATCGACCGCCGAAGCCGGAAATAATCGAGCGATGGCGGGAGGTGGTCGGGAGCGATTTCCTCTTCGCGGTGAAGCTGTGGCGGCGGATCACCCACGAGAAAAAGCTGAAGGACTGCGCGCCGGAGTTGAGGGATTTCCTGCCTTTGATGGAGGGTTTCGGACGCAAAGGCGGACCGCTCCTCATTCAGTTGCCCCCGTCCCTGCATCGCGACGACGAACGACTGGATTCGTTCCTGAACGACCTGAGCGCCGGGCTCGGCAGGAAGCGGTGGCTGATCGCCGTCGAGTTCCGGCACACGACCTGGCTGGCGGATCCGGTCTATGAGTTGCTCACCCGGCACCGGGCAGCCTGCGTTCTGGCCGACCACGCGCGGTGTCCGATCGTCGAGCCGAACGACGTGCCGTTCGTCTACATCCGCCGACACGGGCCCGGCGGCCCTTGCCGCGGCTGCTATGGCGAGGAACATCTGGCCGCCGACGCCGAGCGCGTCCGCGGCTGGCTGGGGGCGGGCAGGAACGTCTACGCCTACTTCAACAATGACGTGGAGGGGCACGCCGTCGCCAACGCACGGCGACTGATCGAGTTGATCGGACACTGATCGGGGACACCGCCCCCCGCGGATACGGTCACGGTTCCCGTGGCCGCGGTGACCCTTACCCCCGGCCCCGCAGGCTCCTGCCCCTCTCTTGCGGAGGCACTCCCTGCGCCGGGAACACCGGCGGCGGCCCTCGACGGATCGACCCGGCCCGTTACAATGGTCGCTCGAATCGGGACAGACAAACCCAACTGCACGGAAGCATGAGCATGAGCCTACATACGATCCTCGTGATGCGGCCGACCCGTGGGATACGGATGCTGATGGGGGGGGTTGCTCTAGTCGCGGCCGGCTGCGCCGAGCCGAACGTTCGGCCGAGCATGTCCCTGCTGCCGCCGACGCGTCCGTTGATCTATGCGGACACCGACTGGGCAGCCGTCCTGCAAAACCATGTCCGCGAAGGATTGGTGGACTACTCCAGTCTGCTCGCCAACCGCGAACCGCTGGAACGGTACTACGCCCTGATCGGACAGACGGGGCCGACGGCCACCCCCGACCAGTTCTCGACGCGGGCCGCGACGACCGCCTACTGGATCAACGCATACAACGCGCTGGTGTTGCGGGCGGTTCTGGAACGTTATCCGGTCAGTACCCTGTACGATCTGGCGATGCCCCGCCTGGAGTTCGACTATACGTTCCGGGTGGATCGCAGGATCATGAACCTGACCGAGGTCGAGCATCACCTGCTGGCGGATAGCGCCCAGGATGCGCGGGCACTGCTGGCGACGAGTCGGGCGGCGATGGGTACGCCCCGGTTGACCAGTGAGCCGTTCCGGGCGGATACGCTGGAGAACCAGTTGGCGCGGGCGGCGGCTGATGCCCTGGACAACCCCAACCTCTTGCGGATCGATCACGTGTCCAAGTCGATCCTGGTCTGGCAGGAGATTCTCGACCACGAGCAGGACTTCGTCGATTACTGGCGGCTGCGTCGCCGGGTGAGAAGTGCCTACCTGTACAACGTGATCCTGGATCTGTCCTCCATCCACCGGCGCCGGGGGCTCCAGAGCGCGGTGGGTTACCAGTTCCGCGAAATCCCGTTTGAACGGAGACTGAACGACTGGAGCCGTCCGGGCGTGCAGGCTGCCCCCTGAGCCGGAGCCGCGCCTGCAGCTACGCTCCGCGTCCTGCCCGCTGAGTTTCCACAGGCGTCCCGGGAGTCGCCGAGCGACAAACGGCGCGTACCCAGGTGCGCCAACCAGCCCGGGCCGCGAGGCTTCGACCGCCACCCTGACTACAATAACAAGTGCCGAAAGCTGGTCGTAAAGCGGTTCGATCGGGCGGGTGTTGGAAAATGGCTCCGCTGGATTCCCAGGTTGTCGACATCGTGCGGTCCGTGGCAGGGTCCGAGGGCCACGGCGAGTACCTGCGCCGCATCCTGACGGAGCTGGTGGCGATCAATACAGTGCCGCAGGCGGACTTGGCCGCCAACCGGCAGCGGGAACAGGCCCTGTTCGACGTGGTCGAGCGCGAGATCCGCGCCGCGCTCGACGGGCAGGTCCGGTTCGAAAGGCCGGCGATCGACCTGGCCATCGCGAGCGATCCGGCGTACGCGACCCCGGCATATGCCGCCAATGGCCGGGGTAACGTGCCCCCCCCGGAAAAAGTTTACGCAGGGCGGACCAATTTTCTGGCCATCGTACCCGGCGAGGACAGCGGGGCTCCTCCGGCGGCGATTCTGCACGCCCACATCGACGTGGTGCCGCCCTGGTTCGGGCCGCGACTGGAAGGGAATCGCGTCTACGGCCGAGGCGCGTGTGATGACAAGTCGCAGATCGCAGCCGTCCTGGGGCAGCTTCGGCTGATCCGCGAGGTGATGGAGCGCGCCGGGCGGAGTCCCAGGCGCGGTTTCGTCATTCAGCTTACCCTTGATGAAGAGATCGGCGGCAACGGCTCGGCGTCGATGGTCCGCGATCCGCGGTTCGCCGGGCTACCGGTCATCATGCTCGACTCGAGCAATCTGGTGCCCTATTGCGCGCATCGCGGCGCGGTGTATTACCGGTGCCGCCTCTCGGCCTCGAGCCACCCGCGGACCAGCGGCCTGGAGATCCTGCCGTTCGTCGTGCTTGAACTGGAAACGGAGGGGCGGCGCATCGCGCGGGAAACAAACTGCGAGCTGTTCGATTACCGCCACGTGCAAACCAACCAGGGCATGGTCGGTCCGTTCGGTCGCCATCCGGGAAGCGTGTGCGACCACGTCGCGTTCGAACTCACCGCGGGCTCCCGTTCCGACAGCCGGGCGATTCAGCGGCAGGTGATCCAGAGCATGAGCGAGGGGCTCCAGGAGTATCTCGATCTCTACGGCGACAAGCGGCTGGTTACCGACCCCGCCACCGGCCGGCCCAAGGTCGAACGTCACTTCGATCTGCGGCCCGATCCCGCGTTGGGCATCGGTACGCTCCGGCTCGACGTGTGGGGAAAAAGCGGGCACATGGCGGCGGTCCGCGACTGCGACAACGCCATCACCAAGGCGGCGTGGATGCTTCGCGGCGTGCTTCAGGTCCACAAAACGTACCCGGACGCGAGAATCGATATCCTGTTCGGCGACGTGCACGATACGACCGATGTGCACGCGGTCGAGTTGCAGGGCGGGCAAGGGTTCGCGCCCTGCCACAAAATGAAAGAGGTGATGGAACGACTCGCCCGGGCCGCCCGGCGCGGGGCGAAGGAGTATTGCCTCCTCCGTCAGGTACCGTTCGAGGAGAACATGATCGAGACGACGTTCGATCGGCTGCACAACGACGCCTACGCGGACTCGCCCGACTCGCCCCCCATGCGGATGCTCAAGGCCGCGTTCGAAGCGATGGGCGAGCCCTGGCCGACCTTGAAGGCGTGGGAAACGAGTTGCGACGCCCGCATTTACCATCACCGCGGTCACCCGGTCGCAATCATCGGCGCGGGCGCACTCGAAGCGTGCCACAGCGACCACGAATACGTCGAGATCCCCGACGTGCAGAAGTTGTCGGCCTTGACCACGCTGGCGACATGGGGCTTGACGGGATAGACCGCGAGGCGAGCGGAGTCGCACACCCGAATCATGCCGCCGCGAAAAACCGGGACGCAGTTCAGCGAGCAGATCATCAAGCCCCGAACCCGCAATGCGTGACAAAGTAGAGCCCCCAAACGAAGTCAAGGGGGATCGTGAGCGCAGAGGGTGCGGCCTCTTTCCGGACCGGCCCCTCCGTTCCGGCTTCGCCTGAGCCGCGCCGGGTCAAGTCCTCCACGGGCCCCGACCGCGTGCGGCCGGCGCGCACGAAAGGTCCGGACGACCGGCGCGCCTGGAATGGAGACGGGCGTATTCCTGATCCTGGGGCGCGGCGACGGCCAGCGGTCGGCAAGTAATTCCCTTTACGGTTCAGGGGCACTCCTCCGTGTGCCGCCGACATGCAACTTTGCAAACAACGCTGCAACCCAACCGAGGTGTGCGGCCACTTGCGCGACCGCACCGCCGGATCGGGGGCTATGATAAAACACGCCGCCGCGGGCCATCGATCGACGGCGGGAGCCGATCGCAATCCGCGTGTGCGATCGGCATCGGATTCTTCAGGCCGCCGATTCGCGCGACGTGCGCGGGTGATCTTCCGGAGGGTTCTATGTGCGTTGCGGACCACGACAAGGCTGTCCGCCCGGGGTGACGCCGGTGATCGAAGCCCTCCAGGAAACGAGCCGAAGCGAGGCTCAACGCGCGAGCGAGACGGTGGAGGCTGTCTACCGGTCGGAGTCGCGCCGCGTGTTCGCCACGCTGGTCCGCCTGCTCGGCGACTTCGACCTGGCGGAGGAAGCGCTCCACGACGCGTTCGCCTCAGCCGTGGAGCAGTGGGCGCGCGATGGCGTGCCGGCCAACCCGAGAGCGTGGCTCGTGTCAGCGGGCAGGTTCAAGGCCATCGACGCCATGCGCCGTCGAGCCCGATTTGACACCTCGCTCGTCGAACTGGCGGAACGGCTCGATGCCGATTCGCGTACCACACTCGAGGAAACGGACGACGGCGTCGAGGATGATCGTCTGAGGCTGATTTTCACCTGCTGCCATCCCGCTCTGCCGCCGGACGCCCACGTGGCGTTGACGCTCCGAGAAGTCTGCGGGCTGACCACCGAAGAGATCGCGCGGGCGTTCCTCACGGCTCCGCCCACGGTGGCTCAGCGAATCGTCCGGGCCAAGGCAAAGATCAGGAGCGCGGGCATCCCGTATCAGGTGCCGTCGCGTTCCGACCTGCCGGTCCGGCTCGACGGCGTGCTTCGCGTGGTCTACCTGATTTTCAACGAGGGATACTCCGCTTCCTCGGGTCGGTTGCTCACGCGCGCCGACCTCTCGGGCGAAGCCATCCGGCTGGGGCGCTTGTTGATCGAGCTGCTGCCTGAACCGGAAGCCCTGGGTCTGCTCGCCCTGATGCTTCTGCACGAATCGCGGCGCGCGGCCCGCACCTCGCCGACGGGCGATCTTGTTCTGCTCGTCGATCAGGATCGCAGCCTCTGGAACCGCGATCAGATCGCGGAGGGAATGGGCTTTCTTGAACGCGCGCTGTCATCGGGCCAGGTCGGTGCTTACACCCTCCAGGCGGCTATCGCGGCGGTACACGCTCGGGCGTCCGATCCGGCCGCGACCGATTGGGGCAGAATTGTCGCCCTGTACGATGCGCTGGCTCAGGTGGAACCCTCCCCCGTCGTCGAGTTGAATCGGGCTGTGGCGATCGCGATGCGCAACGGCCCGTCGGCCGGTCTGGATCTCATTGATGCCATTCTTGCCCGCAACGACCTGGCCGACTACCACCTGGCCCACGCAGCGCGGGCCGACTTGTGCCGAAAACTGGGCAGGACGGCGGAGGCCCGCGATGCGTATCAACGAGCCCTCACCCTGACGCGGCTGGAGCCTGAGCGGCGATTCCTCGAACGACGGCTGAACGAGTTGGGCTGAACGCGAGGCATCGACTTTTTTGCGTTCGGAAAACCCGGATGTCGATTTCGGGCTCGGGCGAACGACTATCCAGTGTGAGACAGACGCAGGGCTTATGCCCGGCCGGCAAGGCCGGAGGCCCCGTACAGACAAGAACCCGGTCAGGAGACATACCGATGCGATTCATGATCATCGTCAAAGCTACCCAGGACTCCGAGGCAGACGCCATGCCGCCGGAGGAACTCTTCGGTGAAATGGCGACCTACCACGAGGAACTGGCCCAGGCTGGCGCGTTGCTCGATGCGTCGGGTTTGCAGCCAAGCTCGAAAGGCTGGCGCATTCGATACTCGGGAGGGAAACGAACCGTCATCGACGGCCCGTTCGCCGAGACCAAGGAACTGATCGCCGGCTATACGCTGATTGAGGTGAAATCGAAGGAAGAGGCCCTCGAATGGTCCAAACGGTTCCCCAATCCCTATGGGGCGGACGGCGAGATTGAAGTTCGTCGGCTCTACGAGCTCGAGGACTTCGGACCCAGCGAGGCGATCGAGCGTTTTCGCGAGTTGCAGGTCGGGACCCAAGGGTGATTCCGGCGCGCCTCTCGATGACCGGCTCGCCCACGCGGGCCTCCCGGCCATGAGTGGCAACGCCGTTGCGGATTTCGGGCTCCCTTGAACGACGGTGACTCCCGTTCTGGGGGCCGGAGTATAGCCATCAGAAAAAGGAGAAAACCCATGCGATATGTCTGCCTCGGATACGCGGAGGATGGGAAGTGGGAGGCCATGTCCGAAAGCGAGCGGCAGGCCATGATGGAGGAGTGCTTTGCCTACGATGATTTCCTGCGAAAGAACGGCCACTTCGCGGGTGGGGAATGCCTCCAAAGCGCTCGCAGCGCGGTCACCTTGCGGTGGCAGAACGGAAAAGTGGTCGTCACCGACGGCCCCTACGCCGAAACCAAGGAACAGTTGGGCGGGATCCTGATCCTGGAGGCCAAGGATCTGAACCACGCAATCCAGTTGATGTCGAAGCACCCGGGCGTGCGACTGGGAGGCCCGTTCGAGATTCGACCGGCGGACGAGGAAATCAATGACCTGATCGCAGCCAGAAGCATCGCGGCTGAGGCGTGAACGCTGAATCGAACGAGGCGTCACAACCTGCGTTTTTTCGGGTTTGTGGTCGATTCGATCGTCGGCGGTTCGACGGATTCATGGAGAAAGAACGATGCGATACCTGTTGCTGATTTACAGTGAAGAAAAGGCCTGGACGGAGAACGATCGCGAGCACTGTTACGCTGAGTCCACGAAGCTGATTCACGAGCTCGAGGCGCGCGGGCAGTACGTGGCGGCCGCTCCGCTGCATCCCGTCTCGACGGCGACCAGCGTTCGGGTCCGCCAGGGCAGGCGGCTCGTAACCGACGGCCCCTTCGCCGAGACGCGCGAACAGCTTGGAGGGTATTTCCTGATCGAGGCCATGGACCTCGATCAGGCGATCGAAATAGCGGCACGCATCCCCGCAGCCCGCAAGGGCACGGTGGAAGTGCGTCCGGTCATGGAACTGGCTGGACTGCCGACGCCATCGCCGGTGATGGCCGGCAGCGTGAACCGGGACTGATTTGAGACCCATGGGAAGGAGACATCATGCAAGTTCAACCTTATCTGTTCTTCGAAGGCCGATGCGAAGAGGCGATCGAATTCTATCGCCGCGCGATCGGGGCGGAGGTGACCACGATCATGCGATACAAGGACGGTCCGGAGCCCGGCGCGTGCCCGGCCGGTGCCGAGAACAAGGTGATGCATGCCAACCTCCGCATCGGCGACAGCACGGTATTGGCTTCCGACGGCAGGTGTCAGAACCAGCGACAATTCCAGGGGTTTTCGTTGTCGTTGACCGTGGCGAACGACACGGAGGCTGAGCGACAGTTCACCGCCCTGGCCGACGGAGGCCAGGTGATGATGCCGCTGGCGAAGACTTTTTTCGCGTCGCGATTCGGTATGCTCACGGACCGATTCGGCGTGTCCTGGATGGTATACGCGGCGCCTTGACGGATCAATCCGCCAAACCGCCGCCGAGACAAACGTGAATTCAAGCGTCAACCTGCACTCGGTCGGCCCCGTCCGCGTGAGACGGGCGACCGGGTCTTTTCCGGAGTAGTTGCCATGAACCGCAAGAAACTGCTCGCCTCCGCCCTGGTTGCGGGGGTCAGCCTGGTCGTTGTTGTCGGCTCGATCGCGATCGCCGAGTCTTCCCAGGAGGCCAAACCCGCCAAACAGCCGGAGATGAAGCTGCCGCCCGGCTGGACGGAGGCCGACATGCAGGCGTGCATGCTGGCGGGTACGCCCGGCAAGATGCACGAGCACCTCGCCAAAGGCATCGGTGAGTGGCAGGGCAAAACCATCATGTGGATGGCTCCGGACACCGAGCCCACCACCAGCGCATGCACGTTCACGGTCACGTCGGCGATGGACGGCCGGTTCATCAAGTACAAGGTCGCCGGCGAAATGCCCGGCATGGGGCCGTACAAGGGAATGGGCATTCACGGCTTCGACAACGTCTCGAAAAAGTTCGTGTCCGCCTGGATCGACAATCATAACACGGGCATCATGTCCGGCCTCGGCGAGTTGTCGTCCGACGGCAGGACCATCACCTGGAAGTACACCTGCAACTGCCCGCTGATGGGCAAACCGACCGAAATGCGGGAGGTCGAGCAGGTCACCGGTCCGAACACCAAGACGTTTGAAATGTTCGGCCCCGATCGCAAGAGCGGCAAGGAATTCAAGATGATGCGCATCGAACTCACTCGGAAGCCGACCGTGCAAGCCGAAAGGTAAGACTCAACGAGCCGTCCGGGCAGGCGATGACTCCCCTCCCTCCCCCCGCACTCCGTGCCGCCCGGGCAGGTGGCCTAGCCGATTCCCAGAGGGTGTGTGAGAAACCTGAGAGGGGGACAGCCCTCGAACTTCTCACACACCCTCTGGGGCTTGCCCCTTTCGACATCTTCGAGAACGGTCCCCCGGACTGACTCCCGCTCCGAAGCCGATCTGGAAAGCTTGCTTGGTGCATTCCACCGAGTATCATGTAGTGCAAACCGAGGGAACCTGCACCACTGAAGCGGGCGGCCTCGTTTCGGTAACTCCTTATACGGCAACCACTTGCGGGCGTAGCTCAATTGGTAGAGCATCAGCCTTCCAAGCTGAATGTTGCGAGTTCGAGCCTCGTCGCCCGCTTTTCTCCTCCCGATGCCAGCATGTTCCCAGGCGTTACAAGCCACGCGGGGGCCGATAGTTACGGCGGCCGCGCTGGCTTTACCCGCGGGTGACGAATGTTCAGCCGGGAGCCCGAGTTTCCCGCATCTTCCACCGGTTGGCACAAACGCTGCTGCAAAGCTTCGGCAGCCATTTCCGGGGTCGCACCCGCCCTGGAACACCCATGAAGGTCGCGAGGCCGGGTGACTACCCCGCAGCTCAGTAACTTGGGTTAAGGAGCCGCGGATTTCGTCGCTCGCCGCCGGCTACTCCGTTCTCCCCGAAGCCTTCGTCAAATTGGCGAGCAGGTCGGGGCTGGGTCTCCCCCCGTGTTGCCGGCACAGCCTCACGTCCGCCCAGGCCTTGTCGTATTCCTTCAGCGAGTAATAAGCTTCCGCACGGTTGGCGTAGGCAGGCGCGAAATTCGGCTTGATCTCGATTGCCTTGGTGTAATCAGCGATAGCCCTTACGAAATCACGCCGCCGGGCGTAACTGTTCGCGCGGTTGTTGTAGGCTGTCACGTAATCGCTCTTCAGCTCGATCGCCCGCGTGTAATCCTCGGTCGCCCCGGCATGCTCGCCCATCCGGTCGTACGCGGTGCCTCGGTTATAGTGGGCCTGGGCATACCCCGGATCGAGCCGGATGGCCTCGGTGAAATCCTCAATAGCCTTCCTGTAATCCTGCTTCGCGCCGTAGGCGGCCCCACGGCTGTGATAGGCCGTCGCATCGTCGCGCTTCAACTCGATCGCCCGGCTGCAATCGCGGATGGCCCGGTCGTGGTCGCCTTGCCGGCCATAGGCAGCCCCCCGGATGACGTGCGCCTGCGCGGAATTCGGCCTCAACTCGATGGCCCGGGTGCAATCCTCGACGGCCTGACCTGGCTCCCCGACGGTCAGGTAGGCATTGGCCCGATTGAGGTAGGCCTGCACGAAATCCGATTTCAACTCGATCGCCCGCGTGTAATCCCGGATCGCCTCGACCGGTTTGCCCAGCCCGACGTACGCGTTCCCGCGATTGTTGTAGGCTTGGTGGTACTCGGGGTTCAATTCGATCGCACGACCGCTGTCGTCGATGGCCCGGGCATGCTCGCCCAATTGACCGTACATCATCGCCCGGTTGTTGTAGGCGTCCGCGAAATCCGGTTTCATCGCGATCGTGCGGTCGTAATACTGGAGTGCGCGAGCATAGTCCTTCTTTTCCCGGAGCACGTTGCCGTAATAGTACTGCTTGTAAGGCGAGTCCGGCGCCAGGCTGAGCATGTAGTCGCCGTACCGCTCGCTCGTCTGCCACTGGCGGAGATACTGCCGCGTGCTGAGAGTCAGCACCAAGGCCACCGCCGCGACGCCGACGCAAACCGCCGCCGGGAGCCAGGCACGCCCGCCGCCCGCGGGGCGAACCGCCACCCGATCGATCAGCCGGGACAGGAGGATCAGCAGACCCAAGGCCGGCAGATAGACGTACTTGTCCGAAGCCGCCACCCAACTGTATTGCACGACACCCAGCGTCGGCGAGATCGCCGCCAGAAAAAACAGCCCCGCCATCATCGGACCGCGCGTGCGACGCAGCGAGAACACCATCAACGCAATCAGAACGCCCGTGCCCGCGACCGAGACCAGGACAACCGGCTTCATCAGCGACATCGGCTCGGGCAGCACGTAGATCGACGAAAGATTCGTCGGCCAAACGATCTTGCACGCGTAGAACCCGATCAGATAGCAGATCTTGAGCGGCAGTTGCAGCAGCGAATGTTCGCCCAGCAGCGCGACGGGCGCCGTGCGGGCGGTCGAAACCACGGTGACCACCGCCGAAATGCCCGCGATCGCGAAATAAGGCGCCTTCTCCATCGCCGCCCGCTTGCTCAGCCGGTGCAAAGGCCAGAAGTCCAGCAGAAGCAGCAGCGCCGGAAGCGGAGTGACCGTGGGCTTGGCCAGCAGGGCCAGAAGAAACATCGCCAGCGAGCCGAGATACGCCGCTACGCCCCGTCGCCTGACGTGACGGACATAGAGTAGCAGGCTCCACAAAGCGAAAAACGCCGCCAACAACGTCTTGCGCTCCCAGACCCACGCCACCGGCTCAACCGTCAGCGGATGAACGCCGAAGAGCAGCCCGACGGCCGCCGCCGCCCACGGATGACCCAACAGCATGTACAACAGCACCACGATCAAGACCGTGTTGCACACGTGCAGCGCCAGACTGGTCACATGGAAAGGTCTCAAATCGTCGATGCGACCGCCGGCCGCCACGTCCAGCATCAGCGACAACAGCGTCAGCGGCTCGTAATAACCCTCCACCGTGCCCGACCCGAGCACCTCGCTCAACACGATGCCCGCCGACGCCCAACTCGGATTCTGAAGAACGGGGTTTTCAAAGAGGGATACCTGATCGTCCAGGTTGACCGCCCCCGCATCGAGCACGGGCCAGTGGACGACCGTCACAATCATCGCCACCGCCAAAGCCAGCGCCGCGAGAACCGCGGGACTGCCGGCGCGCAGAACCCGTGTCGCCGGCTGCGAAGCCTCGCACCCGGTACCGGTTTGCCGCCCGCGTCGCGGCGATTTCCTCCTGCTGTCGCGATGCCCGGCCATGTCCGTGCGATTATACCTGCATCTCATCGCGAATCACGCGAAAGCAAGCCCCGTTTATCGAACGGAGACGCATTCCCGCACACCGGCGCGCGATCAAGGCCCGGAGCGGACGAGTCGCGGCGCCGCTCGGGCGAGGCCGAAAGCGACGGGCCAGATCGCACAGCCACCGCATCCAATCCTGCGACGCTGCATGCTCTTCCGGTCACCTCGGGTGTCGGGGAATCGCGGGTTTCAAGGGCTCGCTCGGACGGCGTCGTCGCCGGAGCATCCGCCCCGACGTCCAGAGTGATGTCATCGTCGGAGTCGAATTCTCCATCCACTCCGGCACTCACCAGCGCGTAACGGATTTGATCGCCTTCGCTCTTCCGCAGGCGCATCGGGCGAAACCAGCCATCTTTTGTGACGTCGTGGTTCCTGGGCAGGGCCTTACCCAGCTCGGCGATATCATCGGGTACATCCTCACCAACCTGCTGGCGACCAAGTATCTGGTCTCCCAGGACCAGCATGCGAAAGTGGGTTACTCCCTCGGGATGCGCGTAACCCCTCGCCCTTTCATCCCTGGGGCCCAAAGCCAGGATTCCGGCTCCCCCCGAGGCCAGCACGACGCCCACGAGCACCCAGACGCGAGGCCTCCGCAGATTGCCCAGGATCTTCCGCCCTCTCTCCGTGTGGACGACCCGGAACTTGGTGGCCACGAGAAAGCCGAGGATCACCAGCCCAATGGCGACTCCAGACCATGGCTTGGCGAT
>JAPKGY010000010.1 GCA_026647385.1 Phycisphaerae bacterium
GGCTCCGTTTTGCCCCGGATACTGCGGGCTGCCGATTCAAGAGCAGAAGACGCTCTTCTCGATTCTGGATACGTCCGCGATCGCGGTGTCGCTGCTCCCGTCGATGATGATGAATCCGGTCAAGAGCGTGTCCGGCCTGGTGGGGATCGGGCCGGCGGACCGCATCGAGGCGCTCGGCGTCCCGTGCGAGCATTGCCCGGATGACAACTGCATGATGCGGCGCGGCCTGGCGTGACGCCCGGTCACGGCGCACGCACCTCCACGGTACACATTTTCTTATTGGGGCGTACCTCGCCAGTCGCGGGCGAATCCGCGGGCAAAACGGGGACAGGCACCGCCTCAAAACAATGCGCCGGGGGACAGTGCTTGCCTGAAAACAGAGAACGCTCCGTCACCGGAGGTGCGGCACGGGCGGAGCCAGTCCCCATTCTGCCCGCCAGCGCGTGCTCCGCGCGAACGGCCGGCGAGTTGCGCCCTCGTGATTTGGCCGATCAGCCGATGCTGGCTTGAGCCTGCCGAAGCGATCCGTTTTCCTTGAGGATGGGCTGCAGGGCGTCGGGCAGGAGGGAGTGGTCGATCCGGCGCTGGACGCGTTCGTCCGGGCCGGCCGGACAGACCACGCCTTCGCGCATCGCGAACCGGGCCAAGGCGACCCGGTCGTGAATGTCCAGTTTGCGGGTAATGTTGGTCTTGAGATTGTCCGCCGCCTTGTACGTGATGTGCATCGTGGCCGCCGCCTGCTTCAGAGTCTCGCCGCAGGCGAGCAGCCGGAGCAGATCCCACTCGCGGTCGGTCAGCCGGGCGAACAGGCCGCTGCGCGGCTTGCCCAGCAGTAACTGGCCGTTCTTGATCGTCAGGCGCTCCAGCAGCGGCTTACTCAGGAACAGGCCCGTATCCATGATCTTGTTCATCGCGTCTTTCAGGACCGAGAGGGGTTCGTGCTTGGGCAGGAAGCCGTTTGCGCCGCAGGCCAAGGCCGCCTCCACGTACGCATCGTACTGACGCTCCGCGACGAACAGCACTTTGCAGCTCGGCTTGACCTTGCGTATCTCAAAGACCGCGTCGAACGGGTCTCGGCCGGGCAGTTCGCTGTCCATGATGACCAGATCGGGATGCTCCCGGCAGACCAGGTCGATCACCTGGTCGGAGTTCCCGGCTTCGTGGACCGCCGCGACGTCTTCCTGTCGCGACAGCCATTCGGCGATGGCCTCGCGGAAAAGTCTATGGTGATCGCCGATGACGATGGTGAACATGGTATCTGACTCCGTGAGGAAATTGTCGAAGCGCGGACTCTGCCCTCCCGCGTAGGCCCCCGTTTTTGGAGATGTCGCCCCCATCTTCTTGTAGCCTCGCCAACGGGTCGTGGCTACAAAAAGGCCTCAAATCATTAAAAATGATGGGTTTGTACGCATTCCGGGACGCGACGACGGTTGGGGGGAGGGGGGCAGTTACGCCTGACCCCGCCGGTCGTCCTGGCCTGCCGGGCCGCTACTGGAAATCGACGATCCCGACCGCATAGACCGAGAGCCGGGGGACCCTGAATCGCACCGTTTCCGCCTCGAATTCAAAGGGGATCTCGATGTCCTCGGGTTGCAGGGGGTCCGCGACTCGGACATGGATCGGCCTGCGGGCCGGGGGGACCCTGAGCCGCACGGGCAGGTCGGCGACCGGCTCCCGGGGGTCGTAGTTCACCAGGTGGACGAGCCTTCGGGCGGGCTGGCGGACGACCTCGGCGCAGATCGGCGCGCGGGTCTCAATCTCCAGAGACATCGACCCGCCGGCGAGCCTGCGGATCGCGCTTACCGCCTCTTCCCCGTCGGCCACCCGTGCGACGGCGGAGGCCGGCAGGTCCGCAAGGGCGGCTCGATCGCGAGGACTCATCCACTCATCGTGCGTTGCCAGATCACCGATGATGCATATCTTCCCGCCATCGGCCGCGAAGCGCTTCACCGCCTGGACCTGGGTGTCGGACATCGCCACGCAGCCCGCCAGGAGCAGGATCGGCCAGCGCTTCAGGTCGCCCAGGTGGCGATCGTAGACGATCTGGAAAGGAGTTCGGCCGGCGATGCAGGCATCCTCGACCGCAGCGGTCATGGCTGCGTACTTCTGGTCGGCGAAGGCTTGCGAAGGGAAGCTGCGCAGAATGGCGACGTCCGCGACAACCTCCGCACCGCGAAGCAGGTCGCGGCGGGCCTGGAAGAAACGGATGTAGGGTTGCAGATGCGCGGCAGGCGGCGTTTTCCAGCCCGGCTTGGCCACGATGTTGCCATACTCGAACCAGCAGATGCAGCCGAAGCAATCGGGGTGATTGAACGCCATCGACTCCGCCGCTTCCAACGGCGTCATGACGTAGGAGAAGGCCAGGTTGTTCATGAGGCGGCCGACCTTGTACGTGCGAATGCGCGTGTGGAGCTTGCCCTTCGGATCAATGCCGCTGGGAGAACTCTCGTCCCAGAACGCCTCGCCGCCCGGCAGGATTCGGGAATGATCCACCGGCGGCCGGATCAACGGCTGAACGCTCATGGGATTGCATTCCATGAGGATGTCCCCGCGCAGCGAACGAGCGTAGCGGCTCATGTCGAGATAGGAGCGGGCGAGGTAGCCGCACTCGAAGTCGCGCCATGCGTGTTTCAGCAGATCGGGCGGGTCGGCTCGCCTGGGAGGCATCGCGGTATCCGGGTCGATCCCTGCCTTCCTCAGATCGTCCGTCGAGAACGTTGAACGCAGGTACCGGCGAAAGTCCTTGACGGATTGAGCATCGAAGCCGGCGCTTTCGTGATAGTTGTCGAAGTGGATCAGGTCGGTTTTGATGTCCTGGACCGCAAAACGCACCAGTTCCCTGTAGAAGCGGACCGCGTCGGGGTGGTTGCGGTTCCAGAAGTACCGGTAGTCGGTCCGCCCGTAAGTGATCGGTTTGTTCCGCTCATCGAGCAGAACCCAGTCCTTGGCTTGCGGGGCCTCCCTGAAGAAGGGCTCCCAAAGAAAAGCCCCGCTGTACGTGTAGACGCCGACTCTCATTCCCGCCTCGTGGCACAGGCGGGCGAAGACCACCGCGTCGGCCATGCTCTGCTTCTCGGCCGTCACCCCCAGGCCCTTGTAGCCATGGGCCATCACGAAGTTGACCCCGAGGGCCTTCAGCCGTTCGAGCATGTCCCGGCTGTGCTCGTGGTCCCAGGCCTCCTGCTGGGCGGGGGTGGGGGTGTACCCGTCGATCCCGTCACGGCGAACGCGGAATGGCAGGGCTTCCCAACTGCCGGCCATCACGATCCCGTCGCGAGAAAGCCACTCCGGCCGCTGATTCTCCGGAAGGCTCAGGACCTCACCGCAGGCCGTGCCGTTCACCAGGGCGACGGCAGCCAGCAGGCCGATGGCGGACTTGCGCAGGTTCATGGGTGCCTCCGTGGACGGGTGTAAGGCCCGGCCTTTCGGGGTCTGCGGTGTTGTTCCCGCCCAGGTTCATAACGAATCCACAGCCGCCTTTCCAGTCCTGGCGGAAGGTCTTTTCGCGGGGCGTTCGGGAATGCCGAGGCCGGCTTGTCCAGAGTCACTGAATGTTTCGCGGGGCTGGCCGGCCCATGCGGCGGCGTCGACACGCGCGCCGGATTTCAGTACAATTCGACCTCTTCCCGGCTTGGGGGGTGTTCCCTCGCTGGCATGTCGGGCAGTTGAAAGAGGAAGGCATCATGAACATCAAAGTTCTGCTGGATGAGAGTGAAATCCCGCGCGAATGGTACAACTTGGCAGCGGACCTGCCCACGCCGATGCAGCCGCCGCTCGGTCCGGACGGCAAGCCGGTCTCGCCGGACATGCTGGGCAAGGTTTTCCCGATGAACATCATCGAGCAGGAGGTCAGCTCGGACCGCTGGATCAAGATCCCGGAGGAGATCCTGGGGATACTGTACAAGTGGCGTCCGACGCCGCTGCACCGGGCGGTCGCGCTCGAGAAGGCTCTGGGGACGCCGGCCAGGATCTATTACAAGAACGAGAGCGTCAGCCCGCCGGGCAGCCACAAGCCGAATACCGCCGTTGCCCAGGCCTGGTACAACAAGCAGTTCGGCATCAAGCGGATCACGACCGAGACCGGCGCGGGGCAGTGGGGCAGTGCCTTGGCGTTTTCCTGCGCCCTGCTGGGTCTTGACTGTAAAGTCTACATGGTGCGGATCAGCTTCGATCAGAAGCCCTTCCGGCGCCTGATGATGGAAACGTGGGGCGCCAAATGCGTGGCCAGCCCGAGCACCGAGACGAACGCGGGTCGCAAGATCCTCGAAGAGGACCCCGATACGCCGGGCAGCCTGGGCATCGCGATCAGCGAGGCGATCGAGGCGGCGGTCACCGACGAGACCGGCCAGACGCGGTATTCGCTGGGCAGCGTGCTCAACCACGTCATGTTGCACCAGACGATCATCGGGCTGGAGGTCAAGAAGCAGCTCGCCAAGATCAACGAGAAGAAGGTCGACGTGGTCATCGGGTGCGCGGGCGGCGGAAGCAATTTCGCGGGCCTGGCGTTCCCCTTCGTGGCAGACAAGATCGTCGGCGCGAATATCGAGGTGATTCCGACCGAGCCGAGCAGTTGCCCGACGATGACCCGCGGCCCGTACTCCTACGACTTTGGCGATACGATCGGCATGACTCCGCTGCTTCCGATGCACACGTTGGGGCATACGTTCGTGCCGCCGCCGATTCATGCGGGCGGTCTGCGGTACCACGGTATCGCTCCGCTGATCAGCCAGGCGGTGATCGAGGGCTTGCTGAGTCCGCGAGCCGTCCATCAGATCGAGTGCTACGAGGCGGCTGTCCTGTTCGCCCGCACCGAGGGCATCATCCCCGCGCCGGAAACCAGCCACGCCATCGCCGCCGCCATCCAGGAGGCGCAGAAGGCCAAGGAGGAAGGCAAGGAAAAGGTCATCCTCTTCAACTTCAGCGGCCACGGGTTGATGGACCTGACTGGCTACGAGAAGTACTTCGCCGGCAAGCTGCAGGACTACCCGCTGCCCGAGGAACTGATGAACAAGTCCCTGGCTGCGATCAAGAACCTGCCCAAGCCCAAGGCGGTCAAGTCCGGCCGGTGGTGAAGCGCGTACGAAAGGACGTTCCGTATCCGCTCCAGACTGACGAAATCCGCGACCGCGAGTCGAGGCTGTGCGACTCGCGGTCGCGCGTTCATGTCGCTTTCAGCCGTATCCGGACAGCGCCGAGCCGGCTGATGCAATGAGCCACATCAGCGCATACACGCCGGCCTCTTTGAGCAGGTCTTTCCATCGTCTGCGTTCCGTGAGGCCAAAGTAATCCCGGACGTTGCTCTTGAAGAAACAGGCGTATATCGCCAAGTACAGCGCGGATTTGATCGCGTTTTTCCAAACGTAGTAGGAGACGGAATGGACCATGGGGGGGCACTTTCGAGAGCGGTTCTGTCGATAACGAAACAGAGCACCATTACGGCGTTGACGCCGTTCAAAATCGTATACAGATAGTAAAAGGAACCCAGGTACCAGCCCCACGATCTTCCCAGCAGCATCCCAATGCCCGAGCCAGTGCCCAGGAATGGGATGAGAAACATGGCGGCGAGGATGGATATCGGATGGACGCCAATCGTGCGAGAGGCTTCATTGTCCCACCTGAAATCCCAGACGCCCGGAAGGAGGATGATGGTCGCGATTATTGCTCCTATGGGGTGGAGCCATGCCAGGATGGTGATGCCGAGAGGTCTTGATCTCTCACTGAGCAACGGCAAGTCTTCTGATTCGAGGGATTCGACGTTCTCCTGGCAATCAGCCGGTGAAAAAGCCGTTGGGGGGTTGTCTGACCGCTCCATGTGGTTGCCTGCTCCTTAATGCCGCCGGGCGCAACCGGATGCACATAAATCGACGCTCAGACAACGCTCAGGCTATGCGGGATGAACGGGGCCTGCAAGCGAAATGTGCCGGGCAACCTGCGTCGGAGCATATGACAGTTCAGGCGGTCCCTCGATGAACCGCAGGCGTGGGTGGCAGGGGTCGCCGTCGCGACTCGCCGTGGCGACCCATGCCACCCACCCGCAGAAACTGTCACGGACCCGGATTCTCCGGAACCCGAACCCTGCTGCTGCTTCGATGCTCGCCGGGTCTCGGTCCATTCTCCCCGGGTCCTTAATGCGGTTTTCGTGTGATTACCTCGTACCGATGACACGCCGCTCATGGTGCCGTCGATGATTTCGCGAATCAGTGCACCGTAAAGCTTGCTCCCGTGGAGAGTTGGCAGAAGCCCTGAGGCCAGGCGTTGCGCAGGGTGGCGGTGGCTTGCAGGCCCGTGCAGTGCAGCGGGGCGACGACCTGGACGTGGTAGTCGAGAAGGCAGGACACCGTGCGGGCGATCCGCTCCTCGTTGCTCGCCACCAGGTGCATGCCGCCGATGACCGCATAGAAGCGGTCCAGGGCAGTAAGCTGGGCGATGTACCTCAGCGTATTGACCGCGCCGGAGTGCCCACAACCCAGCAGGATCACCAGGCCGCGCCGGGTTTCGATGTACATGGCCTGGTCGTCGTTGATCGGGTCGGGGTGCAGGCCGGCTTCGTCGAGATAGAAGGGCCCGCCGGTATCCTCGAAGCCGGTGGCGCGCGGGATTCGGCCGGTGACCCAGATCCCGTCGGCGACCCTCGTGGCCAGCGGGGTCTCGATGATGGAGGCGAATCGGCGCGCCAGATCGTCCACCGGTCCGCCGGCCCAGCCGATCGATCGCGCGGACCGGTCGGCCGGTTTGACGTACCGGTCCTGGAAAACTTCAGGATGGAGGTAAAGGGCAGCGCGCCATTTGAAACCATCGTCGAGGGCCAGACCGCCGGAATGATCGTAGTGTCCGTGGCTGATGACCACGTCGTCGGCGGAGGCCAGATCGATCCCCAGGGCGTCGGCATTGTGTTTGAGCACGATGCCCTGGCCGGTGTCGAAGAGGATTCTGCGGTGGTCCGCCTCGATCCAGAAAGCCAAGCCGTGCTCGGCCAGCAGGCCGGGCTGGTGGACGGTATTCTCAGCCAGGACGGTGATGCGCAGGTTCTCGATCATGGCGACTCACTCCAGCGAGCAGCGGCATCGAAACGCGAAGGGCCCGAATACTATTATTATAGCCCGCGGCTTCTCTGGTGTTTCCTCCCAGTGTGAAATGCGCTCACGGTATCAGCACGATCTTGCCGTAGGCACTCGTTTCGAGCACCTCGTGATGGGCGCGAGGGGCCTCCGCCAGAGGCATTTCCCGGCCGACGATCGGGTTGAGTGTTCCGGCGGTCAGGCCGGCGCCGATGGCGGCGTGGATCTCGGCCAATTCGGCGGGCGCGGCGTTCATCAGCGTCATTCCCAGAATGCTTGAATCGCGGGCCATCGTCGCTCGCGGGTTGATTTCGATCGTTCCGCGATTGCCGATCACGACGACCCGGCCGAACTTGGCAAGGATCTCCAGGTCCCGGGCGAGGTTGACGTTGGCGAGCATCTCCAGAATGACGTCCACCCCGCGCCCCGCGGTCAGTTCCATCGCCTTCTGGAAGTGTTCCGGCTCGCGGTGGTTCAGGACGCAGGTGGCCCCGTGTGCGGTCACCAGTTCCCGGCCTCGATCGCTGCCGACCGTGGCGATCGTAACCATTCCGGCGGCCCTGGCCCATTGGAGGCAGGCCAGTCCGACGCCGCCGCTCGCGCCGTGGATCAGGACCGTTTCGCCGGGACGCGCCCGAGCCTTGTGAAACACTGCCCGGTAAGCCGTCGCGTAGGGCACGTTCAGTGCGGCCCCCTGAGCAAACGAGAATTGCCCGGGCAGCTTGTGGACCTGGTCCTGTCCGCAGAGGGTCTTTTCGGCGTAGGTGCCGGTGAGAGAACCGCCGACGTACACCGGGTCGCCCGTGCGGATGGCTCGGACGCCGTCGCCGACGGCCTCGACGATCCCGGCTGCGTCACTGCCCGGTGTGTAGGGCAGGGCAGGCTTGATCGCGTATTGCCCCGTGCGGATATAGCTGTCCACCGGGTTCACCCCGACGGCTTTGAGGGCGACGACGACCTGCTCGGGTCCGGGCTTCGGCGCGGGGCAATCCTCGATCTGCATGACTTCCGGTGGACCGAACTGGCGGACGACGATGGCTTTCATGATCGAATCACTCCTATCCCCCGTGCTCCAGATTGTACGGTGGGTCCGGGATCAATGCTCGTCCGGTGGCGTGGCGATGCCCATCCCCTGCTCGGCGTTCCTTTTCCGCCTCAGCCGTCGAGTTCGCCTGCCATGAGATCGACCTGCCGATGCGAACCGCCCGCGGCGGATTGATGTTGGGGAATCGCTATCGTATAAAATGCAGCGTGACGATACGAGAAAAAGCTATTCAGGTAGTCCAGGATTTGCCTGACGACGCGTCCGTCGAGGACGCGATGGAACGACTTCTCCTTCCGGTGAAGATCGAACGGGGGCTCCAGCAGGCTGACTCGGGGCAGACCATCGCCCACGCGCACGCCAGGGAGAGGATGGCGAAGCGGCTGAAGTGAGATGGACGCCTCAAGCGGTGGACGACCTCGAGGCCATCGCTGGACTCATCGCCGATGATTCGTCCCACTTTGCGAGCCTGTTCGTGATGGAGGTGCTCGCAGCCGTCGAAAGAGTTGCAGAATTCCCCTGCCTCGGATGAGAGGTTCCCGAGACGCGAGATCCGGCTTTGCGCGCGATGATCCTCGGGACCTGTCGAATGGTCTACCGGGTGAGTCAGGATCTTGTCGAGGTCCTCACCGTATACCCTGGATCCAGGTTGCTCGACCCTTCGCGCATACGCCGATAACAACATGATCGAGAAGCGTATGCGGTAGCACGTTTCAAGTTGGAATCTCACCCATTTACCGTCGGTGGGCCGGCGATCAGGTCGAACTCCTGAATGGCGGAGGTGTCGCCGCTGCGGACGACTTCGAGGTCGCGGCGCAGGGTCGGCAGGCCTGTTTCGATGAACCGGCGGGCGACCGCTTTCTTCCGTTCGCAGGCGGCCGCCTGCCTGAGCAGCAGGTGGCCGATGATAACCACGAGGGCGGCGTCGACGAGTTTTCGGCCGTGGAGATCCATGTACTCGTTGCCGCGCTGCTTGATGAACTGGATGGCATCCAGGACCTGCCGTTTGGCTTCGACGACTTTCTGTTTGAGGGCCGCCAGGTCCGCATCGGAGTACTCGGCGGCCTCGCATTCGGAGGCGAACGAGTCGAACGCGCCCGAGCACACTCCGCGGACGGCGGCCACGATCTGGAGCTGGCTGGTGCCCTCGTAGATCGTCGTGATTCGCGCGTCGCGCAGGTATCGCTCGACGGGGTAATCCTGCATGTAGCCCGATCCGCCGAGGACCTGGATCGCGTCGTTGGCGACCCGGATGGACATTTCGGATGCGTAGTACTTGCTCATCGGGGTGAGCATGCCGTTGAGCCGCTTGTAGGTTCGCGAATCGGCCCGGCGGCGTTTCATCTCGTCGGGGTCGGTGGGGGGCTTGAACTCCATGACCCGCAGGTTGTTGTTCTCGAAGTCGCACACCTTGGCGGTCTCGTAGACCAGGGCCCGGGCGGCCTCGATGGCGATCTTCATGTCCGCGACCAGCTCGGCGACGGCGGGTAGCCGTTCGATGGAGACGCCGAACTGTTTGCGGGTGTGGGCGTACAGGCGGGCGACGCGATAGGCGGCTTCGGCCACGCCCAGGGACTGAGCGGCGATGCCGACGCGGGCGCCGTTCATCAGGGCCATGACGTAGGTGATGAGGCCTCGCTGGCGTTCGCCGATCAGCTTGGCGGGGCAATCGTCGAACACCAGCTCGCACGTCGGCGAGCCGTGGATGCCCAGCTTGTGCTCGAGGTGCCGGACCTTGACTCGCTCGCAGCGCTCCGCCAGGTACAGACTCAGTCCCCGGCCGTCCTTGATCTCCGGCTCGCTGCGGGCCAGGACGAGGAGGACTTCGCCGCACCCGTTGGTGATGAACCGCTTCACGCCCGTGAGCCGCCAGTGGCCGTCGGTATCCTGCCATGCGCGCAAGGCGACGGCCTGCAGATCGCTGCCGGCGTCCGGCTCGGTCAGGACCATCGCGCCGGTGACCTCGCCTTCGGCGAACTTCGGCAGATACTCATTCTTGATTTCGTCGTTGGCGAAGGCGTTGATCGTCTCGGCGATGCCCTGCAGGCCGAAGATGTTCATCAGCGAGCAGTCCGCCCGGCTGACGATTTCCGTCGCCATCGTGTAGACGAGATTGGGGCAGTTCAGCCCGCCGTACTTGCGCGGCAGGGTGAAGCCCATGAGGTCGGCTTTGGAGAGCACGTCAGGTTCTTTCGCACGCCCTCGCCGAGGGTGACCGTGCCATCCTCGTTGAGGTGGTTGCCCTCGATATCGACCTGTTCGGCCCGCGGGGCGATGTGGTTGCCGGCGATATCGCCGACCACGCGGAGGATGCGCCGGTAGTTGTCGATGGCGTCGGCCGCATCGCGCGGGGCGTAATCGGCGCCGGCTCCGTTGTTCTCGGTGAAGTGATCCTCCTGGACGGCCGCGATCGCCGCGAGATCCATGTGCTCGAACAGGAATCTGATGTCATCGTTGTCGTCGAAAAAGTTGGGCATTGTTCGTTGGTCCGTACAAAACCAGAGTCGTATTCAGTCGCTGGAAGGGGCAGAGGTACAAGGCAGCGAGGCACAAAGTGTGGAGCAGGATTGCCCGTATCTTTCTTTGAGCCTTTGTCCCTCGCTGCCTTTGCGCCTTCTCGTCCCGGCCTCCTGACTCCTGACTCCTGTCTCCTGAGTTCCGTTTCGCTTACCCGTTTCCTCGTTCCCTGATCGCTTCGATCATCATCGGGATCACCTTGGTGAGATCGCCGACGATTCCGTAATGGGCCACGGAGAAGATCGGAGCGTCCTTGTCCCAATTGATGGCGATGATCTTGGCGGACTCTTCCATGCCCGCGCGGTGCTGGACGGCGCCGCTGATGCCGCAGGCGATGTAGAGCGCCGGCCTGACGGTCGTGCCGGTCTGGCCGATCTGATGTTCCTTGCCGATGTAGCCGCCGTCGACGGCCGCCCGCGACGCGCCGACCGCGCCGCCGATCGCGCCGGCCAGGTCGTGGATCAGTTTGAAGTTGTCCTTGCTCCCGACCCCGCCCCCGCCGGCGACGATGACCCGCGCGCCCTTGAGATTCACCTTCCGCGGCTCGCGATGGCGCTGGATGAGCCGGACCGCCAGGTCGAGGTCGTTGAAGCTCACCTTTTCGTCGATGATTTCGCCGCTTCGCCGCGGATCGCCCCCGTTCATCCGCATGACGCCCTCGCGCACGGTCGCCATCTGAGGCCAGCGTTCGGGGTTGATGATGGTGGCGATGATGTTTCCGCCGAATGCCGGCCTGATCTGCAGCAGGAGGTTCTTGTGAACCTTGCCCGCCCGCTTGTCCTCGTGGTCGCCGAGATCCAGGTCGGTGCAGTCGGCGGTAAGCCCCGCCCGCATTTCCGAGGCGATACGGGGTGCGAGGTCGCGCCCCAGTGCCGTGGCGCCGTAGAGTACGATCTGTGGCTTGTATTTGTGAATCAGTTGGCAAGCCACCCGCGCGTAGGGCAGGGTGCGGTAATGCTCGAGCTTCGTGTCGTGTACGTGGTAGACGCGGTCAACACCGTGGGCGATGAGTCGATAAGCCAGTTCGCGGACGTTCCAGCCCGCCAGGACGGCGCCCACCTTCACGCCCAAACGGTCCGCCAACTCGCGGGCCTTGCCGCACAGTTCGAGCGATACGTCGTTGAGGCTTTCGTCTTCCTGTTCGGCGAAAACCCAGACCTCTCCCTGTCGATTCGGTTCGATCATGCCAGATGTTTCCCGTTAATGGCTCTTTGCGGATCAGCCGATCGTGTGATCGACGATCAGTTCGTGGATCAACTGTTTCACGCCGGCCTTGTCGGCGGAAACTTCGGTATATCCCTGCTTGGTCAGGACGATGGACTGGATGCGGTGGACTTTGGTCGGCGAGCCGGCCAATCCGCACCAGGTCAAGTCCGCTTTGATGTCGTCGAGGTTCCACTGCTCGATGAGCAGGCCTTGGGCCTTGAGGGCCTCGGCTTGTTGGGCGATCTGGGCAGCCTTGGCGGTGTCCGTCAGATCCGGAGTCGCCTGGGTCAATTCCTTTTCGAGTTCGATGGGCGCCCGGGCTCGTTTATACCGCATGAGCCGGCGAGCGGCGGCCGGCCGGGGCACGTTGGCGGTGTCGAGGACGGTAATCAGCACGGGCAGCGGGCTTTCGAGCACTTCCCATCCGCTGCCGGTGTTCCGTCGGACGCGCACGGTGTGGTTAATCAGGTCCACGACTTGCTCGAAATAGGTGACCTGGGGGATGCCGAGCTTCTCGGCCATCTGCGGGCCGACCTGGGCGGTGTCGCCGTCGATCGCCTGTCGGCCGCAGAACACGAAATCGTACGATCCGACTTGGCGGACAGCCTGGCTGAGGATGTAGCTGGTGGCCAGGGTGTCGCTGGCCGCCGCCCGGCGGTCGGTGAGCAGGATGGCCCGGTCGGCGCCCCGGAACAGACACTCGCGGAGGACTTCGCATGCGCCGGGCGGGCCCATGGTGATCGCGGTCACCCGGCCGCCCAATCGGTCCCGGATTTCCAGGGCGGCTTCGAGCGCGTTGAGGTCTTCGGGGTTGAAAATCGCGGGCAGGGCGGCCCGGTTGACCGTCCCGTCCTCTTTCATCGCATCCCCGGTCACGTTGCTGGTGTCCGGGACCTGTTTAACGCATACGACACAATCGTAGCCCAAAGCGGTCGCTCCTCTAACTAACGCCGTTTTCGGTGAGAGCCTTTCGTTGTGCTGCGGCCATCTCTCCGCAGGTAAGTCGCCATGGCGACCTGGCTGTACCGTGCAGGCAAGATGCCTGCACCACAAGGGCCGGGCGAAACTGGCTTACCGAAAACGGCACTAACGCTTACCGAAAACGGCACTAACGGTTTGGTGAATCGTCCCGTTCGTGGAATCGGAGCGTGGGATGTTACTGGCTGGGCGGGAGTCCGTCAAGCTTGTCCGGGGGTGTCCGGGGCACTAAAGTAGGTCGCGTCTTCTCCTGGGATCGCGAACGAGCTTGGCCGAGAGGAACCGCCATGCCGACCCTTCACGGCACGTTGCTGCAACCCCGATCGACCGCGCAGTGCGATGTGACCGCCTCTGCGGTGGTGGAGTTCGGCGAGGATGGCCGATTCGCCGAGGTTCGGTCCGGCAAGCCCAAGGGGCGGGACGTCCTGGGCGGGGACGGGCGCTGGATTCTCCCCGGCTTTATCGATGCGCATCTCCATTTGCCCCAGTGGGACCGGCGGGGCATCGATGGGATGGCCCTCTTCGACTGGCTGGACCGGGTCGTGTACCCCGCGGAGCTTCGTTTTCGCGATCCCGACCTGGCGGAGAAGCTGACCCACGACTTCGTGACCGGGCTGATCACCAACGGCACGACGACGGTGGCCGCCTTCGGGAGTCCGTACGCCGAGTCGACGGACCGGTCGTTCCGGGTGCTGGCCGAGCGGGGCTATCGCGCGGTTTTCGGCAAGATCCTCAACGACATGAACTGCCCGCCCGGGCTCTGCGAGCCGGCTGACAAGGCGCTGGAGGAGTCCCGGATGCTGGCCGCCAAGTGGCATAACGCCGAGGCCGGGCGGCTCCGCTACGCCTTCAGCCCGCGGATGCCGAGCTGTTGCAGCGAGAAGCTCCTGCGCGGTTCAGCCGCACTGGCCGACATGCTCCAGTGTCATGTGCAGACCCACGTCGGGGAGTCGTCGGCGGTTGTCCACGCCTCGCGCGAGACGCACCCCGATCAGATCGACGACGTCGACGTGTTCGCGGAGATGGGGCTGCTGACGCCTCGCACATTGCTCGGCCACGGTGTGTTCCTGGATCAGCAGCGTCGGCGTCAGGTGGCCGAGTCCGGCACCGCGCTGGTTCATTGTCCGACGGCGAACCTGTTTCTCCAGAGCGGGCTGATGGATTACGTGGCCCATCGGGCGGCCGGGATTCGAATGGCCCTGGGCAGCAGCGTGGCCGGCGGTTTCGAGGTATTCATGCCGCGCGTGGCGGTGGCGGCTCTTCAGACCGCCAAGGCGCTGAAGGTTCACGCGATTCCGCGCGGGGCGCATCCCGTGCCCGGGCCGGCCGAGGCGTGGTGGATGTTGACCCGCGGAGCGGCGGAGGCCCTGGGCTGGGCCGATGCCATCGGCTCGATCGAGCCGGGCTTCCAGGCGGACTGTCTGGTCGTCAGACCGGAACCGTGGATCGCGGACCTGCCGCCTCAGCAGCAAGTCTCGGCGCTGCTGTATACCTTGCAGCCGTGCCAGATCGAGCATGTCTTCATCGCGGGCAAACGGGTCGGGCCTGGAACACCGGCGCCGACGTGAGGGGGGCTACGCGTTCTCTTGGGCCAGGGTTTCGGCGTACTCCGGTTTGGGCTGGCCGAAGTAGGTCATGACCTCCGCCGGGCATTTGGCGATGACTTTTTCCCGTTCCTCCTCGGCTGCGTAGCCGTCGTATTTCACGAAGGCGAGGTTGTTTTTCACCTCGAACATGTCGGCGAGCATGCGCTGGCACATCTTGCAGCCGATGCAGCCGACCTCGCAGACCTGCTTGACGAGCTTGCCCGGCTCCTTGTTCGAGCAGGCGATCACGAGCATGCGGTCTTCCTTGAAGGGGATTCGCTCGATGATGTTGCGCGGGCATGCCTTGACGCAGGCGCCGCAGCCGGTGCACTTGTCGTAGTCGAACACGGGCAGGCCGTCGACCATGCGGATGGCGTCGTAGTCGCAACTGGTCATGCAATCGCCGAATCCGAGGCAGCCGTAGACGCAACCCTGGGTGACGCCGACCACGTTGGCTTCGACGCAGCTTTGCACGCCGTCGTAGGGCACGATTCCCTTGCGCTGGTGAGATTTGGCTCCGCAGTGAACGACCGGTCGATAGGGGAACGTCTGCACGACCTCGATGCCGAGGATGGCTGCGATTTTGTCGGCGACCTTCGACCCGCCGACGGGGCAGCCGGAGCAGGCGGCCCGCTTTTCGACGACCGCCTTCGCGAAATCGGCGCAGCCGGCAAAGCCGCACCCGCCGCAGTTGGCGGCCGGCAGGGCCTCGGTGATCTGGCCGATCCGCGGGTCCTCGTCCACCCAAAGTTTCTCCTTCGCGATGCCGAGCACGGTGGCAAAAAGCAGCGTCAGTCCGAACAGGATCGCGGCGGCGAGCAACAGCGTCGTGCCGTCGAGGGCAGCGAGGATGAATGAGGATTCGATCGAGGCCATTTCCGGCATGATTATAGTCCCCCCGGCGCTATTTCCCCATTCCTGTAAAGCCCATGAAGGCCAGCGCCAGGATCGCGGCGGTCAGGAGCGTGATGCCGGCGCCCTGGAGGCACCGCGGCACATCGCTGAACCGGATGTGCTCGCGGATGCCGGCCATGATCGTGATGGCGAGCATGAAGCCTACGCCGCCGGCGAACGCGAACACGGTCGCGTTCAGCAGATTGGCGTATTCGGGCTTCATGTCGATCAACAGACACGCACCCAGGATGGCGCAGTTCGTCGTGATCAACGGCAGAAACACGCCGAAGGCCGTGTACAGCGACGGGAAAAACTTCCGCAGATACATTTCGACAAGCTGGACCATCGAGGCGATGACCATGATGAAGGCGGCGTACTTGAGGAAGTAGAGCGCCTCCGGGTTGCCGATGGCGGCGCCAATGGGCGTGAGGATCGCATGGACGATGAGCCACGTCACCACCCCGGACACGGTCATGACGAAGGTGACCGCACAGCCCATGCCGAAGGCCATGTCGATCTTGCGGGACACGCCCAGGAACGGACAGATGCCCAGGAAGTTGGACAGCACGAAGTTGTTGATCAGGGCGGCTCCGATGAACACGCCGATGAGAGCCCCGATGCTCATGCGGAACCTCCCTTGGCCGACCGCAGCCGGATCTGGTTGACGATGCCGATCACAACGCCCAGGGTGAGGAAGGCGCCCGGCGGCAGAATCATGATGACCCAGGCATGGGCGTCCCAGGTTTCCTTCGGCATGATCTGGAGCGCCAGCTTGCCGGAGAGCACCGTCAGCGTGCCCGATCCCAGCAGTTCGCGGATGATTCCCAGGATGCTGAGTGCGGCGGTGAATCCGATGCTGATGCCCAGGGCGTCGGCCAGCGAACGGACCGGGCCGCTCTTGATTGCCACGACCTCCGCCCGGCAGATGATGATGCAGTTGACGATGATCAGCGGGACGAACGGGCCGAGCTTCCTGCTCACGTCCGGCATGTAGGCCCTGAGCGCCAGGTCCGCGATGGTCACGAACGTCGCGATCGTCAGCGTGAAGATCAGAATACGCACGTGGGGCTGGATCTGATGGCGAAGCAGACTGGTGATCAGGTTTGAACTGACGACCACGAACGTGACCGCCGCCCCCATGACCAGGGCGTTTTCCAGCGAGTTGGTCACCGCCAGGGTGGGGCACATTCCCAGCAACTGGACCAGCACCGGGTTGTCGGCCAGGATGCCGTCGGTGAACTGCTTCAAGTTGGATCCGTTCACATCAGCCATGCGTGATTGCTCCCGTCAACGCTTTTCGCCCAGCCGGGGGCGAACTTGCCGGATGGCCTGGTTGACAATGTCCGTGACGTAACGGCTCGACCAGGTCGCACCGGTGATCGCCTGGATTTCGTTGCGCGCGGCGTCAGCCGGTCCCTTCTTGACCGCGATCTCTTTCGTCGCATCGAGGTTGGCGTACTGACCTGCCCATTTGTCCTCCGCGATTTTGTTGCCCAGGCCGGGCGTTTCCACGTTCTCGATGACCTTCAGGCCGGTGATCCTTTGGCCGTCCGCGGAGACGCCGAATACCAGGCTGATCTTGTCCACAAAGCCCGTCCCCGAGGTCTGCACCGCCCAGCCGGCGAGTCGGCCGTCGGCCGTCGAGCAACGAAAGACGCGAGAGCCTTTCACCGCCGGCTGGCCCTGTGCGTCGAGCAACTCCTCGCTTTGGGCGACGTTCGGGACGACGTCGGCAATGGCCC
>JAPKGY010000100.1 GCA_026647385.1 Phycisphaerae bacterium
GCTGTATTTCCCGGCCCGCCGCTGTGCTCGCGAGCCCGGACCCGACTTTATTGGACTAGCCCGCGGCCGCTTCCGGTATGTGCTCCGCTGCCGGGATACCGCCACGACCGCCGGGTTTTGGACGGAACTCTGCCCGCCGGTTGGTCGACGAAGGGTGGGAGAATCGTTCCGGTTCAGAGAGGGCTTCGCCGCGGTTACGCCTGCCGATCGCGATTCGACACGGCGTGGCTTGTTGAAGCTCGCCGGTCTCATGGAACCCCGCGTGTTGCGGTGCCGCGTGCGGCACCTATCCGCGTACACGCGACGCGGTTCAGCGGACCCGGCCCGCCGGATGCGGATGGAATGAGATGCTCCAGGAGTGAGGATTCCGTGGCAGGTACGCTCGAGCAAGAAGCGATCCGTCGATTGGTTGATATCGCTCGCTTCCGCGGCACGCCCGATGAGGAGGCCGGCCGACGGCGATGGACGCGCTATCGCCTGGGGACCCCCCTCGAAGTCGCGATCGATCCTTCCCAGCTTCAAGAGGCATGGCACGTTATTACCCACCACGTATCGGGGGGCGGGATCGGCTTCTGGTCGCGCCAGGATCTCATGCCCGGTCAGCGGCTCTTCGTCCGCGAGTACAAGGCGGACGCGCCCACCACCTGGCTGGGCGCCGAAGTGAGATACAGCGTCGTCGGAATCCGCGGCTACCTGGTCGGGATCGCCTTCGAGCATCCGGCCGATCCCGATCTGGACCCGGATGAGAAAAAGGATTCTCAGCCGGTTTCGCCCGCGATGGCCTCGCGTCAGGACGAACAGAAGCTGCCGCCTCTGTCGCTGGTGGGCCTCAGCGCGAGGGCTTCAGCCCTGGGGAGTGCGGTGGCATTGGCCGGCGTGATCGGCTTTGGATTTCTGACCGGAACGCCGCCGATCAGTGCGGCCTGGGTCGCCTCCTGTCTGATCGTGCCGATCATCGGGATCATTGCCGGGGCACGGGTACTTGCCGCCGAAACGCGACCTCTGGGCGAAATCACACGTTCTCTGCACATGGCGGCCAGCGGTCGCTCCCCCGGACAGTCCGCGCCGAAGACCCGCACCCGGGAATTGACCGCCCTTGGCCAGGCGACCAGCCGGGTCGGACAATTTCAGAGTCTGGTTCGCCCCGCGACCCCACCGGTCCAGCAGGCTTCGGCCTCGCCCAGGACCCGGACCGGGCCGGAACAAGACCAGGCCCTCGACAACATGCTTGTCTCGATCCAGGCTCACGCCGAAACGCTCGAGCGACACTTCGAGGATCTGGTCACCAGCGATCAACATCACGCTTTGACGATCATCTCGGAAAAACTCGCGAGGCTTTCGCGGATGATGGGAGACATGCTCGAGATTCGCTGTCTGGAGGGGGAGGGGTCGGACGACGCGGGCCGGACGCTGGAGCCGGCCGACATCGTCGCCCATGTCGCCCGCGTCCACCGTTCGATCGCCGAGACACAAAGCGTCACCCTGGCCGTCGAGTGTCCGCCCGAACTGCCGGCTGTCCGCGGAACGATGGATCGACTTGCCCGCGCGATCGGCAATGTGGTCGACCATGCGATGGGCTCCGCCGGACAGGGCGGAATCGTTCGCCTGCGGGCGGAAAGACGCGATGGGGAAGTAAGACTCCGCATCGGCGACACCGGGCCAGCCATCCCGCGCGATCAGTGGGACTCGCTTTTCGAGGTGGGTGTGTCGCAGCCGGACCAGGCCCACGGCGATCGCCTGAGACGGCTGGGCTTGTATGTCGCCCGCCGAATCATCGAGGGCTACGACGGGCGGATCTGGATCGAGAGCGTCGGCGCCCAAAGCACGGAGTTCGTCGTTGCGTTTCCGCTGGCTGAGACCCGTCCGGGTCAGCAGGCGGCCACCCACGGCGATCAGGGCGCGGGCCGCGTCTTGATTTGCGACGCCGACGCCGAACTGGTCGCGACGATTGCCAACGGCATGCGGAAAGCCGGGTTCGAGGCCGAGACCGCCCATTCCGGCGCTCGCCTGGCCGAGCGGCTTGCGCAACAAGCGCCGGACGTCCTCGTAACCGATTCGGTGCTGCCGGACATGCCGACCTCGGAACTCTTCACCCTGCTGGGGCGGAACAGCGAACGACAGATCAAGACGGTCCTCCACTCGGCTGACGGCGATTACCGGGAACTCTGCACGCGAGGGGTGGACCTGGTCATGCGCCGCCCTGTCCGCACATCCGATCTGGTGCAGGCGGTCCGCATCGTGATGATGAAGAAGGCGCAAGCGGGCTTTGTCGCAGCCGTCCTCGGGCAGCGGCCCGCCGAGGTTGACCAGCTGGCTGAGGCGATCAACAGCCACGGCCACGTCGTCCTGCGGGCCGCCAACCCGACCGCCGGGGTGGTGATCCTCTCTCAGTACCCGATCGATCTGCTGATCTTGGCGTCGGCTTCGCCCTCCTGGCTCACCGAGGCCCTGCGCACCGTCGAGGGGCAGCGCGCGGAGCATACCCGGCTGGTCGTCCTCAGGCCCGATCTGGATCTCAAACAATGCGAAGCGTTGGATTCGCCCGACGTGTTCACTCTCCCGTACCGTCCGGGCATGGAAAACGCGGTCGCCTCGGCGATGGCGGACCTGTGGAAGGAAATGCTCCAGTCGCCCACGCCCGGATCGGATCCGCATCTCTCGCGTGCGTTCCACATGGCCTACTCCGAGCACACCGCCGCCGGCCGGCGGAGCCGGTAGAATCGCTCCGTGGCGGATTCGGCGGTATCATAATGAATTGACGGTCACGGGTGGCATGGGCCTGAAGGAGCGTGCCCGATCGTGCGACATTCAAGAGCCGCGGGCTTCAGGTCGCCCGGCGACCCATGCCGCCCCCCGCCGAAGCGGTTGCGGACCTCACTGGAACCGATCACGTCAGATTGGTCTTCTGCTTGCGCCCGGAGAGGTAGGATTCCATCACGCAGCTCGACAGATCGCCGCTCGCGCAGTAGAAGGCGACTCCGCGCGTCACCCGGGTGAGTTGGTCCACGAAGCCCACCCAGTCCAGGTAGGCATAGTCGTCCGCGAGGGCGAACGTGCAGATCCGGATGCCGCGGCGGGCGATGCGGAGCGCCTCAGCCAGCGTTGCGAGCGCGGTTTTCCGCTCGGGCGGGTAGACGAGGTGGATGTAGTCGCCTTGCAGGTGGGCGGTCGGCTCGCCGTCGGTGATAATGAAGATCTGCTTGTTGTCCCCGCCGCGACGACGCAGGATTCGCTCCGCCTGGACCAGCCCCATCTGCAGGTTCGTGAAATGCTGGGGGGCTTGATCGATCTCGTCCACCCGCACCCGCAGCCGGACCGTGTAATCGAAGATCGACACGGGTTTGGGCATCAGCAGCGGGAGCTTGTGCTCGGGGATGATCGCGGCACCGGTGTAGAATCCGACCAGGTCCACCGTGTCCTGCCCGAAACGCTGGCGAATGAGTGCGTGCATGGCCATCGCGCAGCGTTTCGCGTGATAGAAGCGCTGGTACCGGGCCATCGAGCCGGACATGTCCAGGAGAATCACCGTGCTGCAGCTGCTCTGGCTGTCGGACAGAAATAGTTCGAAATCCCTCTCGCCGATGCGCATCGGCGTGCCCGGGCCGCATCGCGTCATCGTGTTGCGCAGCGTGGCGTTCAAGTCCAGTTCGCTGACCGGGTCTCCGAACTGATAGGGGCGGGAGCCCTCGGATCGTTCGCCGTCCTGACCGGTGAGGGGGGTCTCGTGACCTTCGCGCCGGCCGCGGTTCAGACGGCGGAAGACCTCCATCAGCGCCCGCCGCTGCATGGCGTTG
Organism: Phycisphaerae bacterium; assembly: GCA_026647385.1. Lineage (GTDB taxonomy): Bacteria > Planctomycetota > Phycisphaerae > UBA1845 > PWPN01 > JAPKGY01. Next base: position 3,795 of record JAPKGY010000100.1, read on the forward strand.
ATCGCCCTGGGGGTGAGCCGCCAGCGGGCGCCCATTTTTTCGAGCAGCCCTTGTTCGATCAGTTTGTCGAGGATTTCCCGCTGCTGGTCATCGAGCTCCATGTGCCGCAACGTCTCCAAGGCCTGCTCGCCGTACTCGAGGATGAACTCGGCGAACCGGTCGAAGAGCCGCAGGGCACCGCTCGTTTCAAATTCCTGGCCGTCCCATTCGGAATAGCGAAAGCGCATCTGCGAACCCCACCGCCGTGCGCCCCCCGTGAGGGGCGCGCCCGGCTGAGCCATACCCACTTTGATTATAGAACCTGACGGCGAAGGATCGATGCGATTTGCGACCCTGTTTTCCCGGAAGGCTGCTCTTGCGTTGCGGACCGCAAAAAGGCGGTCCGCCCGAGGGCCTTATTCCAGGTAACCCAGATCGCTGAGCCGCTTGGTGAGGGCTTCTTTTTCCTTGTCGCTGTAGACTTCCTCGTACTCGACCGCCTCGAGTTCCTGCGGCGGCTCGAATTCGATGACCGGTTTCGGTTCGAAGAGATCCGACAGGACCTTGCCCTCCATGTCCTGAGGGACGCGCAGGCCCAGTACCGCCAGCAGCGTGGGAGCGATATCCGCGATGTTCGCGTTGAGCTTGTGGCCCTTGTGAACGTGGGGGCCGTTCGCGATCAGGATGCCTTCGACCCGGTGGGTCCCCTCCTTCCGGTCCGGCGGATACCACCGCACCGCGGCCGATCCGCGAATCTTCCGCACGACGGCCAATCCCGGATAGGGCACCAGGAGCAGATCGGGCAGCCAGGGTTGCTCCTCCCGGCGGCAGTTGTACAGTTCCTCCGTTCGATGGACCTCGGGGAATACCGGGATGGTCGTTCCGTTCGGGTGCTTGGCCACCACGGACAGAAACCGCCGACGCAGATCCTCTCGCAGCGTCTCGTAGTCAGCCGGATCGACCACGCCGTTGGGCTGGCGCTCCTTCAGGCTGATGTACAGGAAGCCGTACATGCCCGCGTGCATCACGCAGGCCTGGGTGCGTTCCCAGTCCAGGGCCAGATCGTGCTCGATCCCCAGGTTCGCGGAGAACCGCTTCGTGGTGCGTCCCAGCGCCCGCTGCACGATGCGCTGCGCGCGGATGCCGGCCTGGGTCAACGGATTCTTGATCTTGAGGAAACCCCACTGTTTGAGCAGCGCGTTCGCCTGGGCCTTGCCGTCGAGGCTTCCATGGCCGTGGTCGGACATGATGACGAGCAGCGCCTCGTGCCGCCGGGCGTATTCCGTCAGGTCCCCGATGCTGCGGTCCAAGGCTTCGAAGCATCGGGCCGACATCTCCGCCCGCTCCGGATGCAGACCGGCCGTCGCCGGGTCCAGGTACTTCCAGGCCTTGTGCTGGAGGTTGTCCACCAGCTTGTACAGCACCATCATGACTTCCCAGCCGTATTTCTCTCCGCAGTAGGTGGCCATCTCGAAACCCTGCGGAAAACTGTTCGCGATGTAATCGAGATTTCGCCGGAACAGGTCGTCTCCGCCCAGGGCCTTCCGCTGCCAGTCCGAACGGTAGTTGTACTCGGGCCAGCGCGACAGGATCTCGTGTTTCAGGTCGGGCGGGTAGGTGAAATCGGTGTCCGTGCTGGGCGTCTCAAAGCCGGAGATCATGAACCCGTTTACCCGGCGCGGAGGGTAGGTCATCGGCAGGTTGATCGATCCGACCCGGAACCCTTTCTCGCTCAGCATCTCCCAGATCGTCTTCTCGCGGATCTCGTAGGTGGAGTTGAACGAGAGGCGATTGGTTCTGACGTCGTATTTTTCGAAATCGACGATGCCGTGGCGGCCGGGCCCCTTGCCGGTCATGAAGGTGGTCCACGCCGCCGGGGTGATCGGCGGCTTGGTCGAGTACAGGATGCCGGACGTGCCCGTTTCGATAAGCCGCTTCAGGTTCGGCATTCGGCCGGCCGCCACCAGGGGGTCGAGTACGTCGAACGTCGCGCCGTCCAGTCCGACGATGAAAACGCGCTTGGCCAGCGCCGGTAGTTCCCGCCGCGGCTCGCTGGGATAAGGACTCCCCGCAGGCCCCGCCGGCGCGTACGCCGGAGCCGAAGCCCGCTCGTTCGCCGTTCCGGTCTGCTGACTGGTCATTGTCTTTTCCATGTTTGCCGTCACCTGTCTAAGGCGGACCGCCTTTTTGTGGTCCGCAACCGAAAAGGAACCTCTCGGGCAAACATCCGCGCAAATCGCATCGATCCTTCGCCGTAAGGTTCTGAAGCTTCGCTCGCCCGGCCGAGCGTCCGGCCCGATTCGTCCCTCATGCTCCCGGCGCCTGACGACACAGAGTGTAATGCATTCACCCATCGGTTGCGACCGCTCGGGCGCCTCTTCATGAAATGGTGGGTGCGAGGGTCGCTCGACGCTCGTCGCGCTGGGGCGGCCTCTGAGGAGACTCCACCCGAAAGGCGAGCGTGCGGACCGGTGTTTTCACAAGCCATGTATTCACAGGAGGTTGCGGAAGGCGGCGCCGGTCTGAGACCGCACGGGTGCCGTTTTCCGTGAGCGAGTTCCGCGCTGATGGGCGGGGGTCTCTCCGCGGGCCGGCCGTCAGAGGAAATCGTCGGGAACGGGCCACCTGCCTGGGGCCCGCCACCGGGGGATGAACCCTCGGTGCGGGGATTCCGCACCTTCCCGGCGGCAAACAGTTTGTCACCGGCCCGGGTTCTTGTTTCCGATCGCGTTCACCGCTCGCAGGAGGTCCCGCAGCGTTTCGTGGTCCTGGGTTTCTTTCTCCCTCTGACAGAGCGTTTTCGGGGAGATTCGACGGTCGATGACGACCCGACATTGCGCCACCAACTCGCTACAGGCATCGCGCCAGCGGAGGAGGTGTTCCGACGCCGGCTCGAGTCGCGCATAGGGCTCGTGGCAGGCGCCGCCCAGCAGGCTGGCCGCAGTCAGGGCCTGAAACATCGGGTCGTCCAGGCGGATGCCTTGTCCGGCCGCGGCGATGCCGGCTGCCCAGGCTTGCAGTGCCTCCTCGCCCACCAGATTCTCCGTGTCCGCGGCGCTCGTCAGCAGTTGATGAATGTCAGCCCATGCCGCCCGGGCCAGCGTGGCCCTCGACTCGGTGGGGCCCTTCGCTCGGACGATTCGGGCGAGCGCGGGTCTGGAGATCCGGTCCTCGCCCAGGAAACGATACTCACCCGGCTTGGTCGGGCCGACAATCTTGTCATCCGTGGCGGACAGTACCCGAACGCCACCCGGCGCGTGATCGAAAGCGAGCACCAGGTCGCCGGCGGCCTCCGCCTGGCGGAGGATGTCCTTCAATTGGTCGGCGTCGGCCGGCGTCACCCACTGAACTTCGCGTCCATGGAGCCGTGCCGCCCGTTCGAAACCCGCTTTGCGCTGGATGTAGCTGGAGCGCGAGGTCGAGGAATTCTTCGGATGCTGCAGGCACCACAGGTCCCCCGAAATCGCCAACAGCGTCAGTTCGTCCACGGGCTCGCCCCGGCTGATCAGGTGGTCTCGAAGGGCGAGCAGCGGGGCGAATCGCTGTTGATACCAGGGACTGCGCTGCAGGGCGATGACGGGATCCCTTGTTGTTTCGGAGGCCGCCAGCAGTGTGGACAGATCGATCGCATCTCGGGCGATCGTCACTCCGTTGCTTCTGAACGACTGCCCGGCGGACACCAGTTGCACGGACGGCGGCGCGCGTCGTTCACCGGCGGGAATGCTCATCCGCACCGTGCCCTCGGTAACGCTGAGATGGGTGTGATCCAAGGTACTCGTCACGGTAAACACCGTGCCGGTCACCGCCAGATCGGCGTGAGGGGCTGTAACGCGGAAGATGCCCTCGTCGGCCGCCCGGTTGACCGAAACAGTGACTTGTCCTCGTTGAAGGGCGAGCCGGCAACCCCGGTCCTCGGTCCAGGCCAGGGTCAGACTCGTCCCGGGCTCGGCCACGAGTTCGTGGCGATCCCAGATCCGCACGCGAAGCCGGCTCTGCGCTTCGAGCGAGTCACCGGCCCGCGCCTGACAAGACTCGACCACCTGCCCGGAATCGTCCAGACGGCTTACGACACCCATCGGAATCGAGCCGCCCGGATCGGATCCGCGGATGCCGCCGTCCGCTGAATTCGCATCGCCAGCCGACCTTTGCGTGTGCTGACTGCTCAGACCGAGCCAGCCGCAAAGCAGCACCGCCGCCGCGATCGCCCCCGCTCGCAACGCATACCGCCTCGGGTTTCGCGGCCGATGCCATGATCGCCGATCAGCCGCAGGTCGTGGTTGCGCCGCCGGCTCGGTATCGAAATCCATCGCAGGTTCCGCCGCATCCAGCGGCAGGCCGCGCACCGCCCTCAGAAGCAGCATGGGGGGCATGCCCCGCAGGACGCGGACTACCTGTTCGCTCTGACGGTATTTCTCTTCGCAGGCGGAGCATGACCGCAGGTGGTTTTCCAACTCCTCGCGCTGTGCATCGGCGAGGTCCGCATCGCCGAGAACGTGCGTCGCGATCAGAAGTTGTGC
>JAPKGY010001000.1 GCA_026647385.1 Phycisphaerae bacterium
GGAGCTAATGCGATGAAAAAGTTGGATCAGAAGACACGACGGGGTTTCCTGGCGGACTCGGCCAAGCTGGTGGCGGCGGCCGGTCTGGCATCAGCGGCGGGTTGCGGGACGTTCGACCGCGGACCGGTCATGCGCGTCGTCGCCGGCCCGAGGCCGAGGAAGCTCGGCCCGAACGACAAGATCCGGTTCGGAATCATCGGCGCGGGCAACCGGTGCAACTGGGTCATGAAGAAGCTGTTCGATATGGACAAGAACATCAGCATCAAGGCGGTGGCTGAGCCCGAACAGGCCAACGTCGACCGGGCACTGAAGGACATTCAGGAAGGGCTGAACGAAAAGCCGGACATCTACATGGGCAGGGAGGATTACCAGAAGCTGCTCGCCCGCGACGACATCGATGCGATCCTCACCGCCACGCCGTGCTCCATGCACGCACGGATCTTCCTCGACTGCTTCGCGGCCGGAAAACACGTGTACGGCGAAAAACCGATGGCCATCACCGCCAACGAGGCCGATGCCGTCGTCGAAGCCCAGAAGAAGAACCCGGACACTCTCTGCATGGTCGGCTTCCAGCGCCGGGCGACCCGGATCTACCCCGCCGGCGTCGCCAAGATCCGTGAAGGGATGATCGGCCAGATGCTGGTCGTGCGGGGGGCATGGAACAACGCGTGGGGCCCGATCGGCAAGCCCTCGGACGGGGCCCGCAGTTGGCTGGGAAGGCGAAAATACAGCGGCGACTGGATGCTCGAACAGGCCTGCCACACCTGGGACGTATTCGCCTGGGTGACCGGGAAGCTGCCGGTCGCTGCGACCGGCATCGGGTACAAGGGCATCTTCAAGGAGATGGACCCCGACCGGGACGTCACCGACCTGTACTACGCGCACATCGAGTACCCGGACTTCACGATCGACTTCGAACACAGTTGGATCTGCCCGCACAAGGACAAGTACGGCGACGGGCCGGACGGACGGTTCGCGGGCGTGTTCGAGCACTTTGCCGGACTGAGGGGCGGGATCGCCATCAACGAAGGCAAGTTCTTCCCGCGCGACCCGGATGCCGAAGTGATTCAGTACACCGAGCCCGAAAGCGAGCCGGCCTGGACGCGGAACGCCATCGCCTCGTTCACCAAGGCGGTCCGCGGCCAGGGCCCCGTCCTCTGCGCGCCCGAAACCGCCAGAATGGCGACCCTGATGGGCCTGCTCGTGCGACAGGCCGTCGACGAGCGACGCCGGGTCACCATGAAGGAAATCCTCGGGTAACTTTACCGACGGCGTCTGGCGAGGCACCGTGACACCGGACCGACGGGCGCGATCGAACACGGCGGAGTCCAAAGGCGACCGCTCATGAGAGATTCGCCAGGATTCTGTTGGCTATGTTCACGTCGTCGACGATCTGGAAGTCATACATGCCCGCGCAGATGAAATCGGCTCCGTTCTTGAAGGCGTAGCTGAAGCCGTCCTCCGGCGCGATGGCGCCGGCGGCCAGGACCTTGAAGGCGATCCACGGCTGCGTCACCTGCCGCATGACCTCGAGGGTCTCCTGCGGATCGGGG
>JAPKGY010001001.1 GCA_026647385.1 Phycisphaerae bacterium
GACCAAGAGCAAGTTCGACAACCTGTACGGGTGCCGCGAGAGCCTGATGGACGGGATCAAGCGGGCGACGGACGTGATGATCGCGGGCAAGAAGTGCGTGGTGCTGGGCTACGGGGACGTGGGCAAGGGGTGTGCCCAGTCGTTCCGGGGGCTCGGGGCGGCGGTGTACGTGACGGAGATCGATCCGATCTGTGCCTTGCAGGCGGCCATGGAGGGATTCCAGGTCGTGACGATGGAGGACGCCTGTACGTTCGGCGACATCTTCGTGACGACCACGGGGAACGTCGACGTGATCACGCGGGCGCACATGGACCGGATGAAGGATGGAGCCATTGTGTGCAACATCGGGCACTTCGACAGCGAGATCCAGGTGGACGCGCTGAAGGACCTGAAGTGGGAGGAGATCAAGCCGCAGGTGGACCACGTGATCTGGCCGGACGGCAAGCGGATCATCGTGCTGGCCAAGGGCCGACTGGTAAACCTGGGTTGCGCGACCGGGCATCCGAGTTTCGTGATGAGCAACAGCTTCACGAACCAGGTGATCGCCCAGATCGAGCTGTGGGAGAACCGCGGCAGCGGCAAGTACGATCGCAAGGTGTACACGCTGCCGAAGATCCTGGACGAGAAGGTGGCGGCCCTGCACCTGGGCAAGCTGGGCGCGAAGCTGACCAGATTGACGGAGAAGCAGGCGAAGTACATTGGCGTGCCGGTGGATGGGCCGTTCAAGCCGGAGCACTACCGGTACTGAGAGAAAATGTCGAAACGCCGAAAAGTCAGAACGTCAAAATGAAGAGAGGACAGGAGCCGGATGGCGGAAGGATTCTGGCGGGGGGATGATTCCTTGCGGAGTCCTTTGCTGTAGCTGGGAAAGTCGATGACGAGCCCGGGGACGACAGGGGTTGTTCCCGGGTTCGGCCTTTGGGGGATCGAGGTGAAGCGGCGGTTGGCGAGTTTCAAGAAGCGAGTTCCGATCATGTCCGTGGCGCGTGGTGGTCGAGGGCTTCTCGGACGGTCCGGGCGAGGTCGGCCAGGGCGAAGGGCTTGAGGATGAAGCCTGCGGCGGGTACGCCTTTGAGCTCCTGAGCGAGCGTATCGGCGTCATAGCCGCTGACGATCAGGACGGCGATGTGGGGGTAGCGTTCGGCGACGAGGTTGGCGACGTCCCGGCCCGTGAGCCTGGGCATGGTCAGGTCGCAGAGGATGAGGTGAACGTCCTCGGCGTTGGTTTCGAGGAAGGTGAGGGCTTTTTCGGAATCGGTATGGGACAGGACGCAGTAGCCGAGCGTGGACAGGAGCTGTTCGAGGGTGACCGCCAGGGATGGCTCGTCGTCGATGACGAGGATGGTTTCGGAGCCGCGGGGCAGTTGCGGCATTCGCGGCGTCGAGGGGCCGGGTTTGACCGCCGCCTCCGGCTGGTTGCTCGCGGGCAGCCAGAGCGTCACCGCGGTTCCCTCGTTCGGGGCGCTTCGGACGCGGACCTGCCCGCCGTGGCTGTGGATGACGCCGTGGGTGACGGACAAGCCGAGGCCGCGGGCCATTTCCTT
>JAPKGY010001002.1 GCA_026647385.1 Phycisphaerae bacterium
GGCTCGACCGACCAACCCAGCCAACCTCAGGAAAACGCGCCGAGGCCTTTGTGTGGTTCGGGCGTCGGGGGTGGCTTCATGTTGGCCACTGCGGCGGGCCTGGCCCTGGTCCAGCGACGTCGCCGCGGGCGATGACTCGTGACTATCACGGCGGCTTGTCCGAGCCTCCAATCGGAGATCCCTGCTGGTCGCCTCGCCACGGCGAGCAGGCGTGGCGACCGTGGCGGGCGGCAGCACGGGGTGAGGTCGCGAAGCGACCGCATCTTCACGCCGGGCAAGAAAGTGCGGTTCGCGGTTGCGGGCCTGACCCGTCGCTTCCGCGTTCGGAAGTGGGCCCGCCGATCTCGTGTCGGGTCCCGCTCCTGAGGCGAAGTCTCCCTCCCCTTGACATCGTATCCGCTTTTGCGGTACGCAGTCGACTGGTTTTCGTGCGGAAGGAGCCTGCCGACCCCCGATCGGGTCTGATCGAACGGGTCTCCCCATCAACTGTGGTCGCGGTGGCGGTCGATTGTTCGGTGTGCGTCGGCGGGCGGAACCATCGTGAATCAGGTCCAGGTCGAGCCGATCGACGGTACCCAAGTGACCACGAAAGCGAGCCATTGACTCAACATGGACGGCGGGCCTCTCATTCAGTGGATCGTGCCCGCCGAGCATGTGGGCAGCCCGGCGATCTATGTCCTCGTCGTATTGGGCGCCTTCTTCCTGACCGGGTTCGCCAAGGGGGGCTTCGGGGGCGTGGGATCGGTGGCGGTGCCGCTCCTGCTTCTGGTCATGCCGCCGAAACTCGCGCTGGGCATGTGGCTGCCGCTTCTGATCTGGATGGATATCCTGACGATGCGGTGGTACCCGCGGCAGTGGGAGCTTCGGCCAATCCTGCTGATGGCTCCGTGGGTAATCATCGGCATTATTGCGGGGTGGTTGTTGCTCGACGTGCTGGATGCGCGGCGGCTCAAGGTGTGCGTCGGTGCGCTGGCGGCTGGTTTCCCGCTGCTGGAGATCGTCCGCGGGCGAGTCGCCCGGTATGTCCGAAACGGCAGGCCGAGTCAGGCATGGCGTCCGGGGTTGATGTCGGCCAGCCCGTTCGGGCTCGGAGCGGGCGTGAGCACGATGATCGCCCACGCAGCCGGCCCGTTCACCACGATCTATTTCCTCCTGCAGCGGATGGACCCGCGGACGTTCGTGGGGACGGCCGCCCGCTTCTACTTCGTGTTCAATACGGTCAAGGTGCCCTTCTTCATTCAACGCGGCCTGATCGACGGGCATTCGCTGGCGGTCAGCCTCTGGCTGGTCCCGCTGGCTCCGCTGACCATCTGGGCGGGCTGGGCCCTCAACCGGCGCGTATCCACCGTGGTTTTCGTCCGGATCGTCTACATCCTGCTGGTTCTCACCGGCGCGTACCTGGTCTATGCGAACATGGGGGCGAGTGGAGAAATGAAAACGGAGAATTGAGACTGGAGAGATGCCGATGGAGAGTTGAGAATCGAGAATGGAGAAAGGCCCCGCGCGTCCGAACGATTCCCCGGCCGATCGGTTAGAAT
>JAPKGY010001003.1 GCA_026647385.1 Phycisphaerae bacterium
GCCGACGGTCGTGCGACGGATCCGTTTCACGACCTCTGCTTCCTGGGCCCGCCGCTGGGCGTCGGCGGAGCGTTGTGGTTGTTGTATGCCCAGGGGGATTACACCACGGAGAACCTGCAGAAGCTCGCGCCGTTCGGATCGTTCGACTCGAGCCACATGGCGATCGTCCGGCGGGACGGGGCGATGGACCTCTACGAGGGAAACCTGCGTGCGATCGACGCCCAGGGCAGGAAGATCTTCGACCAGGTGGACTGCCAGAAGTATGCGGACTATCTGGCGGAGGAAGTCCGCTCGTGGTCGTACATGAAGTTCCCGTTCATCAAATCGCTCGGGGCGGAGACGGGCTGGTACCGGGTGGGCCCGCTGGCCCGGTTGAACGTCGTGGATTCGATCGACACGCCGGAGGCCGAGGCTGCCCGCAAGGAGTTCATGGCGGTCACCGGCGGCAAGACGAACAACATCACGATGGCCTATCACTGGGCCCGGATGATCGAACTGCTGCACGCGATCGAGAAGATCCAGGCGTTGCTGAACGACAAGGACCTGCAGGGCAGCGATCTGGTAGTCAAGGGCGAACGTCGCGAGGAGGCGGTCGGAATCATCGAGGCGCCGCGCGGCACGCTGATCCATCATTACAGGGTCAACAGGCAGGACCAGGTGGTGATGGCCAACCTGATCGTATCCACGACGCACAACAACGAGCCGATGAACCAGGCTGTCCGGAAGGTGGCCAAGGACCATCTGAACGGGGTGGAGATCACCGAGGGGTTGCTGAACCACGTGGAAGTGGCGATCCGGGCGTACGATCCGTGTCTGTCCTGTGCGACGCACGCGATGGGCCGGATGCCTCTGACCGTGGAGTTGATGGATCACACGGGCAATTTGCTGGACGCCAAGAGCAGAGGATGAGCGAGAATCGGCGACGAGTGGTGTTGATCGGCTTCGGGAACCCGGGGCGTCTGGACGACGGGCTGGGGCCGGCGCTGGCTGCGCTGATCGAACGGATGAACCTGCCGGGCGTGACGGTGGAGTCGGACTACCAGCTCTGCCTGGAGGATGCGGAAACGGTCTCGCGGCACGACGTGGCGATCTTCGCCGACGCGGACACGAGCGGACCGGAGCCGTTCTCGTTCCGCCGACTCGAGCCGGCACGGTCGTTGACGTTCAGCACGCACAGCCTGAGGCCGGCGGCCGTCCTGGGCCTGGCCCGGCAGCTCTTCGACGCCCAAACGGAAGGGTACATTCTGGGAATCCGGGGTTACGCCTTTAACGAGTACATGGAATCCCTGTCCGAACCAGCCCGGGCCAACCTGACGGCCGCCGCCGCGTTCCTCGAGCGGATCTGCCGGGAAGGTTGCTTCGCCGAAGCGGCGGAGCCCGAGGCCGGCCGCGGGGGACCACCGGAAACAGTCGCGGCTTCGGTCAACGAGTGAGGTTGAACATGAAAAACGGGAAACATGTGATTCTGTATATCGATGACGATCAGGATTTCTTTAAACCTAACCAAAGTCATTGTTTGGCGGTAAAAAAAGCGT
>JAPKGY010001004.1 GCA_026647385.1 Phycisphaerae bacterium
TGAACATGACTTCGCTCCGATGCCCGCGGGCATTAAGGCCCGACGGTCAGGGTAAACGACTTTGTGTCGGTGTTCTGGGGAACGTCGCCGTCGAGCACCTGGATGTAGAGCTCGACGGTGCCGACCGACCGGGGAATCCCGGTGATCGCGCCGCTGGATCGGCTGAGGCGAAGGTCGTCAGGCAACCAGCCCCCGACGACGCGCCATTCATACGGTTCGAGCCCACCCTCGGCGGCCAACTGGGCGGAGTAATTGCTGTTGAGCTTGGCGGCCGACAACTGGGTCGTGGTGATCCGGACGGGGGCGGGGCGGATCTCGAGGGTCAGCGCCCGGGTCAATTGTTGCCGCGGCTGCCCCGCGTCGATCACGGTGAGTTCCAGGGGGAGGTCCTCCCATGGAAGCACCGGCGTACCGGCGATGATGCCGGTCGGCGAGTCGAATCCGAGGCCCGCCGGCAAGCCGACGAGTGCAAGCTGGTAGGGGGGCACGCCGCCCCTGACGGGGATCTGGTAGTAATAGGCGACGCCCACGCGGGCATCGGGAAGGACGGTGTCGGCGGCGAGCGCGGGGATAACCGTGAGCGAGAAACTCGCTTGCGCGACTGCGAACGGCAGTGGTCCCGGATAAGCCGCCACGGTAAAGGAGAAGAGGCCGTCAGCCGTAGGCTTGCCTTCGAGGGTGCCGGTCTCCGATCGCAGAACGAGGCCGGGCGGCAGGGTGCCGGCGATGACTTCCCATCGCGGCGAGCCGGCCCCCGTGACCGTCAAGGTGGCGGAGTAATCGGCATCGACGACGCCGTTCGGCAGCGTGTCGGGGGTGACGACCGCCGGTGGGTTCGGTGCACAGGCCGGTGCGAGCAAAGCGATCAGGCCGCTCACAGCGGCGACCTTGGATCGGTTGGTGCGCATTCGAACCTCCTCGCCAGGTCAGCGGGGTTCCATCGCCACACGCGCCCGGTCCGCGCGCCCGATACCCCGGCCGGGCCGCGTGCGACCATTGTACAGCGCCGACGCGTCAAAAGCCGCTCTTGCTCATACGTGCAGCCGGGTGGTCCGCGAACCCGTGGCTCTGTCTCCGTCTGGCGCGGGGCCTTGGCCGGCAACGCCCGCCTCGATGCCCGATGGTCGATGATTTGTCCTTTGTCTGGGCGATGGGGTGACCGCCCGGCATGGCGGCGGGATCAGACCCCACGCGGTTACCCGAGAAACACTTCAGGCGGTACCGTGGTGTTCGGAGGGGTTGTTCGCGGTCGGATGTGACCGGGTTCGTTGATCGGGGAGCCGCGCCCGGCGGGCTGCGGATTCCTCCGCGAATCAACGACTCTCGACTTGCGAGGGGTGATTACCCGGAGGATTCTCGGCGGAGGATAGAGATTAGACGCACCTGTGTACCAGGTTTCGTTCGACCAGATTGTCATGGCGGGCCTCCTCGTCTCGTTGCAGCCTGGGGTTGAGGCGAACAACGGTATTCCACTCGCGAACCCCTTGCGCCCGGAGATTTGCCCGCGCTGCGGTCTTCACGCGGGGG
>JAPKGY010001005.1 GCA_026647385.1 Phycisphaerae bacterium
TCCACCCAAAACTCGGCAGAGTTTTGACTAGCCAGGTTTCTCAATTCAATATATTCGTATGCCCGGGTCGAACAGTCAAAAAGATCGACGAGGAACTGAAGCACGGCAGTTTGTGCTCCTTGATGAGCCGGACCATCTCCTTGGCGTCCTTGAGGCTGGCTGAGAAAGGCTTGTCCACGTAGCAGGGTTTGCCGGCCTTGGCCACCGGGATCAGCTCCTTCAGATGCCTTCGCCCATCCACGCTCTCCAGCAGCACCGCGTCAACCTGATCGAGCATCTCCTCGATCGAGCCGGTCATTTTGATCTGGTGCTTCTCGATCAGGGCCTGCTTGTACTTCTGCGCCTGGTCCGCCTTTTTTTCGAGGTCCGGGCTGAAGGAGGGGTAGCAGGCCACAACCTTGAAGCCCTTCAGTTCCTCCGGGCCCTTCGGGTCGTGAAAGATGTTCGCGAACGCCATGCAATGCGACGTATCGCAGCCGATCATGCCCAATCGAATCGTGTCGCCCATTTCGCAGCCTCTCCTCCCAATCGTTTGAAGCCCCGAGCATCCCGCACGTCTCCTGACGGCAGCCCCTGACCAGAGAACATAGTGTACCCGCCACCTCGTTTAGCCGCGACCCGCGGGAGAGCGATCCGCCGGATCACCGTGGCGGAATCCGCCCCCCTTCCCTCCGCCCGATCTTCCGGGTAGGAATGAGCACATGCGACGGACGCTCTCCCTGGCCGAGACCGCGATTGCCGGGATTCTCATCAGCCTGGCGCTGATGGTGGTTTCGTTGGCCATTGGGACGATGCGGGACGACCTGAAGCAGCGACGAACGGAGCAACTGTTGGTCCGGCTGGATCAGGCCTTGGTTGCCTACCACCGCGCGACCGGCCGCTGGCCCGCGGATCCGGGGCCGCGGGCGGACGGTTCGACCACACCTGAGAACGACGGCAGCGGCGACCGCATCATCGCCGTGCTGGCCGACGAACCCGAATCACGCAAGGTGCTCGACCAGATCCCCCCGATTTTTCGCGCTCGGCGATCCGCCGACACCGCCGCGGGCTCGGCGTGGGGCGGGGTACACGACGCCTGGGGCCGCCCGTTGCGATGTCTGACGGCCAACGGATCGACGCCCGCCGAACTTGACGCGGTCATCGCCAACGGCGGCAGGCCGATCTTCATCAGTGCCGGGCCCGACGAGCGCTTCGGCCCGCCGGACCTGCCTCCGGCAGCGGACAACATCCGAAGCGATCGTCGATAACGCCCGACTCACGGTTCGAGTTCGACCGTCAGGATCGTATCGATCTCGTCCCGTGCCTCTTCAGGGATGTTCAGCACGAAGCCGAGGTCCGTCCGGCGGAACGGAACGTCCTTGCCCCCGCGGAAGCTCTTGATCCCCGTCACTTTCCGATCCAGCGTCGGCAGGGCGAGTTCGGCGTGAGGCCAATCCAGCACGTGAACGAAGACGCGATTGCCCTTGCGCGTGCTCACGCCCCAGGGCCTCGGCGGGAACGGACCACCGCGCGTT
>JAPKGY010001006.1 GCA_026647385.1 Phycisphaerae bacterium
GTTCGAGATGGCAATGCGGGCTTTCGGCTACCTGCACCAGGTCGCGTTCTACCGCGCGCTCGTCGCAAAGGCCTCCGGCCACGTTCTGCGCGTACACATCGTCGCGGTCGAGAAGCGGGAACCGTTCCGTTGCGGCGTCTGGCAGGTCTCGCCCGCGGTGCTCGACCAGGCCCAGCACGAAAACGAGGAAGCGATGACCGACCTGCGGCGCTGCCGCGAGAGCGGCAACTGGTTCACACGCTACGAGGGGCTGCGGCTCGTCGATCGGCTGTGAGCCCAGGTCCGGGGCTGGACGGACGAAGTATCCCGGCCACGGAGGGCCAGGCGGGACCCGGTTCGGCCCCGGACCCGGACGCACAGTGTTTGAGATACCGACTGAGTAATCCTGAACAGGAGAGACCGCTATGGCCAAGAAACCCAACGAAGGTCAGGTAGCCCAACTGACGATCCCCGCGCCGAATTTCCGGGTCGCGAGCTTTACCGTCGTCGGGACCGCGCCGCTGGTCGGCAACAAGTTCTCGGCGCGGGCCCGCGCCGAGATGCGCGCGGTGATGGAGGCGGGGCCCACGAGCAAGAAGGGCAAGAAGCGCGAACCCAAGGACTTCACGCGGGCCTATGAGGAAGCCATCCATCGCGATGCGGAAGGGTGGGCGGGGATTCCGGCACCCGCATTCCGCAACGCGATGATCAGTGCGTGCAAGACGGCCGGGTTCTTCATGAGCCGGGCCAAGCTGGCGCTGTTCATCCTGGCCGACGGCGTCGATGCCGACGACGGCACTCCCCTGGTGCGTATCACCAAGGGCGAGCCGCGTTACGCCGAGCACTTCGTCCGGAACGAATCAGGCGTCTGCGACCTTCGCCCCCGGCCGCTGTGGGAGGTGGGTTGGGAGGCGACTGTTCGCGTCCGTTTTGACGCCGATCAGTTCACCCTCACGGACGTGGCCAATCTGCTGTCTCGTGCCGGGATTCAGGTGGGTATCGGGGCCGGCCGTCCGGACAGCTCGAACTCCAACGGCATGGGTTGGGGTTTGTTTGCGATCAAGGAGAACGAGTGATGGCATCGGCGGCCGTTACCCAGGAACTGGAGATCATCCGTAAGCAGCATCGCGGCATCTTGCGACCGGCCGATGTGGTCGCCTTTGCCCGCGATCCGCAGACCGCCCTGCACGCGGAGTTTGAGTGGGACGACAGCAAAGCGGCCGTGCAGTACCGCCTCGAACAGGCGAGGCAGATCATCCGCTGTGCTGTCCGCGTCGTGAGCGAGGATTCACCCCCCATCCGAGCCTACGTATCACTGCACAACGACCGCCGGACCGGAGATAGCTATCGGAACCTTCTTGATGTCCTGAACGATCCGGGCTTGCGCCGACAGTTGCTGGCCCAAGCGATGCGCGAGGTCCGCTGTATTCGGTCTGATTCGGCGCCAGAGCGGAAAGATACACGCCGCCGGGCTTGCCAAAATTATCCGAAAGCGCGTTCAACGCCAGCACGGCTTCGGCAGTTTCC
>JAPKGY010001007.1 GCA_026647385.1 Phycisphaerae bacterium
AACTTCATACGCCGATACGACACGGGGAAGTTTCAGGATTACGCGCTTATGTGCCTGAGTTCCTGCCGTTCGTTCGCGGCCGGTGGAAGCCCGTGGGCGGACCTGATGTATGATAAGTCGTACGGTTCGGTCGTGGTCGGCTGGGACTATCGCGTCCACTTCGGTATCTCCGCCAGGGCGATGCTTCACCTCTTCCAGTTCCTGGCGGGCACGAATGAGCAATTCGCGATCACCGAGATCGATCCGGGCACCGGGGCCAAGTCGATCTTCCCGCTCCTGTTCCAGACCGACGCCCCCGTGCTTCCGCAGACGGTCAGTGATGCCATGGGCGGCCTGATGGCCAAAACCTTCGATTACGACGCGAAGACGCAAGCCCGGTTGGCCGGCAGTGGGGATACCCTCTATGGGCCGCCCGACCTGATGCTGGCCCCGGCCATCGAGACCTTCCGGACGCTCGGAGACGGTAAGGTCGAGATCACTGGGCGGTGCGAGGACGGCGCGGAATTGCGATTCGCCAACCAGGGGGCGGTCAACATCGGGGCGGCGTCGACCGGGAGGTGGACGTTCTCGCTGCCGGCTCTTTATGCGGGACCGATGTCATTGTACCTGCAAGACCGTTATTGTCCGCCGCGCGATCTGCTCTGGTGGAGCCCGGTGGTGGTCACGATAAGCCCGGTGTCGCCCGGCGGCCCGTTCGGCGTGTGTCACTCCCAGGTGACCTATCGGTTGAGCGCCCGGGCCGTCGCCGCCGGCGACCGTGCGGGCTGGCTCCTGTGGAGCGCGCCGGAGTTCGCTTTCCAGGCGGACTGGGACCCGGATGGGTCGGTGGTTACGTGGTCGGTGAACGGCGACGCCACCGTGCCGGACGATCTGTTCGGCCCGTCGCAGTGTACGTGGTCGGGTGGCAACACGCGGGCGTTCAACGAGGTCGCGGTGTCGGCCGGCAGTACGGGCGGGCTGACTTCGTATGACGGCAAGACGGCCTACCTGAGCGTGAATCCGCCGTTCGACCTCGAGTTTCTGATCACCTGCTCCGGCTTGTTTCCCCCGACCTATGCGTGCGGCATCTCGGGCTCGATCAATGTTGAGGTCCAACTGGGGCCGGATTGGTCCATTCTGGCGGGCTCGTCCACGGACCCGATCGGGCAGTACACCATCGCGTGGCAGGCGTGTACGCCCAGGCCGGCCTTCGACAGCAGTCGACTGCCCAGGTAGCAGCCGTGGTCTTCGCGCGCTTTTTCGATAAACTCCACCGCTCTTGATACCTGGTTTGTCCATCCGGCGCGGACCCGTCACACAAAAACAACGGAAGGATTCACCAAAGACGGTGTGCCCGGAGTGGACGGCCCGCTTGGCAAGAGGTTCGATCGCATGAGTAAACCGGTATCCCGTGGCATCGCGACTCCACCCGCAAGGCAGGCGCCACGAGAGCGGCAGGGGGCTCCCCCTGAAGCCCGCCCCCCTCGGCGTCGCGGGGCGCTGATCCTGGGGATTCTGATCGTCGAAGCGGTCGTGCTGGCGACTTATTGGCCGGTGCTTGGGACCAAGGCGCTGTGCTTCGACGATGAGCAGTATATTGCCAACAACAGCCTGATCCCGCGCCCGAGCCTGGCGTCGGCCGGTCGAATTCTCGCCGAGGTCGCCAAGCCCTCGGTGATCTATGGCTACTATCACCCCTTGCCGATGATCTCGCTGATGCTGGACGTCGCTCTGGGCGGGAGTCCGGATGATCCGCTGCCGTTCCGGGTGACCAGTCTGGCGCTGCACCTGGCCTGTACGGCGCTGGTGGTGGTCCTGATCCAGCTGCTGTTCGGGCGGACAGTCGTCGCCGCCGCGGTGGGTCTGGTGTTCGGCCTGCATCCGCTGACGGTCGAGCCGGTTGTCTGGCTGGCTGAGCGAAAAGCGATCCTGGCGGCGTTGTTTTCGTTCGGGTGTCTCGTCCTTTACGTGAGTTATATCCGGTCCGGGCGACGGCTTCCGTACTGGGCAGCCTTGGCCTGTTATGTGCTCGGCTTGCTGTCGAAGCCGGCGGCGACGCCCGTTCCGGTTTTGATGCT
>JAPKGY010001008.1 GCA_026647385.1 Phycisphaerae bacterium
CTCGGGCCCGCGCCGAAGCGGCCTTTCAATCGGGCGCGATTCCACTTCACCTTCCGCTGGTTCTGGGACTATGCCGGCGGCCTTATGACCGATTGGGGCGTCCATCTGCTCAACATCGCGCTGTGGGGCATGAACGTGAACGTGCCCAAGCGAGTCTCGTCCACCGGCGGCAAGTACGTCTTTGACGACAGCGCCGAAACGCCCGATACGCAGTGTACGCTTTACGACTACGGCGATTTCGCCCTCGTCTGGGAACATCAGGCCGGCACCGGCCACGGCGCCGAAGGCCGCGAGCACGGCGTGGCCTTCTACGGCAGCGAGGGCACCCTGGTGGTCGATGGCTTCGGCTGGCAGGTCTACCCGGAGGCCCCCAGGAAGGACCAGAAAAAGCCCGCGATCGCCGCGGTCCAGAAGAAGATCGACGAGGACCCCGAGCAGTGCCGCGTGAATCTCGTGGCTGACTTCCTCGAGTGCATGCGCACGCGAAAACGCCCGCTCATGGACATCGAGCGGGGATATCACGTGACCGCCGTCGCCCACCTCGGCAACCTGGCGCTTCGGACCAACCGCTCGATCGAGTACGACGCCGAGAATCGCAACGTGATCGGCAACGATCAGGCCAACGCCATGATCACCAATCCCTATCGCGCCCCCTGGAAACTGCCGGAGCTGTAGGCGGAAACGTAAGCAAGCGTCCACCCGCGCCATCAGCGCCCAGGAGACCAGGTAGCACGCACATACTCGCAAGCCGTGCTCAGTCGCACCGGCTGCCTCGCCGGGTCCCGGGTGCCACGCCCGCGTACTCGCGGGGTGTGCTCAGTCTGTGCCTTTGTCTCTTTGTGCCTTCTATGAAGCCGGGCCTGTCAAGCCGGTTTTCGGGGCGACGGTCGATTGGTTCAGCCTTCTATTCGAAGCTCTCGCGGCAATGAGGGATGGCTCCCTGTTTCTCGGCCGCGGGCCCATTCAACTGATACTCAACTGATACGGCGGCGCCCATTCTCTGCGACGAGCTTGACGCCCAAGGCACAAACCGAGCGCCGCCGTCCCAATCGTCCTTCGTTTCCTTGAACGACCTGACCGTCCCTTTCTTCACCTCAAAGGCTCTTCTTCCTCTTCGTCGCAAGCATTTACGCTGCCTGCACAAGTCGTTGCTTCGTGTCGGCCGGCGGTGCGGTCTTCCAGGTCGTCCCGTCCCGCAGCATCGCCCAACACCCGATCAACAGCCGCCTCGCCACGGCCACGAGGGCGATCTTCCGCCGTTTCTTCATCCCGCGGCAGGTCCGATCAAACACGGCCCGTAACCGCGGATTCAATCGCAACCCAAGCCAACTGACTTCCACCAGCAGTTTCCGAAGGCCTTTATGTCCCCGTCCGCTGATTCGACCCTGCCGATCCATCTGCCCGGACTGGAACCGGCGCGGTGTCAGGCCCACATACGAGCCCACCTCCTTGCCGCTACGGAACCGGTGCGGATCGTCGATGACCGCCACCACCCTCTCCGCCGGGCGAGGCCCGACCCCGGGG
>JAPKGY010000101.1 GCA_026647385.1 Phycisphaerae bacterium
CAGGGCGCCAAGGGCGTGGGCAAGGCGTGTACGGAAGCATTCGTGGCCGGCTTCATGGTGATCCTGGTCCTGGACTTCTTCCTCTCGCTGTTCCTCAAGGCCTTTTACGAGTCGATCTGGGGCTTCAAGGTGGTATTCTGATGATGGTGACGGTACGGCGGGCATGAGCGACCCCGATAAACCCATTGTCGAGCTTCGCAACATACACAAGCGGTTCGGGCCGCTGAAGGTGCTGCGCGGAGTGGATCTCCAGCTTCCCCGGGGCCGTACGACGGTGATCATCGGCGAGTCGGGCACGGGCAAGAGCGTCCTGTTGAAGCACATGCTCGGGCTGATCCACCCGGATCGCGGGCAGGTCTTCGTGGACGGCGAGCGGGTCGATCATCTTCGCGAACGGCAATGGGTTCCGGTCCGCAAGCGGTTCGGGTTTCTCTTCCAGATGGGCGCCCTGTTCGACTCGATGACCACGGGGGAAAACGTGGCTTTTCCGCTGCGCGAGCATACGACGTTGTCGGACGAGGAAATCGACCGCATGGTCGCGGAGAAGCTGGCGCTGGTGGGGCTGGACGGGGTCCAGTCGAAGTGGCCGGCGGAGCTTTCGGGCGGGCAGCGGAAACGGGTCGCCCTGGCCCGGGCGATCGCGCTGAACCCCGACGTCGTATTGTACGATGAGCCGACGACGGGCCTGGACCCGATCCGGGCGGACATGATCAATGACTTGATCATCAAACTGAGAACGGAACTGGGGATCACGAGCGTGGTCGTCACGCACGACATGACCAGCGCGTTCAAGGTGGCTGACAAGATCCACATGCTGCACCACGGCGAGTTCATCGCCAGCGGAACGGCCGACGACTTCCGCGGTTCCTCGGACCCGCGCGTGCGGCGGTTCGTGACCGGGGACGCCGACCTCGAGATCGGCGAACGGGTGGACCCCGACGCGAATGAACTCGCCGGAAGCGGATCGGACGGGAAGCCATCATCGGCCGTGGCGAAGGAGCAATCATGACGGATAACAAACGGAACCTCCTGGTCGGCGTCTTCGTTCTGGGCGGGCTGACCTGCCTGGCTGTGCTCATCGTCATGTTCGCCGAAACGAAGGGGCTGTTCAGTAAACGCTACACCATCACGGCGAAGTTCGATCGGATCACCGGCGTTCGTTCGGGCACGGACGTGACCCTGTCCGGCGTGTGGATCGGAAGCGTGACGGACATCCGGATGGTCGAGCGACACAGGCCCAACGAAGGTGTGAAGGTCTTGCTGGAAATCGATCCCCAATACGTGATCCCGGCGGGATCGGAAGCGGTGGTGGAGACGCAGTTGATGGGTCAACCGGCGATCAACATCATCCCACCGGCCCAAACGCTCAAGTTGTTGCCGCAGGACGGCACGGGCGAGATCCACGGGGTGATCCGGGGCCCGCTCGAGTCGGTGATCGATCCGAGCTTCATGGCCGCCCTGCAGAAGACGACGACGCAGATCGGCATGCTGGCGGAGGCCCTGACGCCTGCGGCCAAGGCGGTCCAAAACCTGCTCGAACAGCGCACGATCTCGGAAGTGGACGGGACGGCCGGCACACCCAACGAGGTCGCCGCGAACCTGTTCACCGCTGTCGAGCGGCTGCACCGGGTGCTCAAGCACATCGACACGGTGTTGGGCGACGCGACGGTCCAGAGCAGCGTGAAGGACTCGCTGGCGAACTTCAAGGCCGCCAGCGAAGACGTCAAGCTGGCGGCGGTGAGCTTCAGGACGTTCAGCGACGAGGCCCAGAAGACGGCGGCGGCCGCCAACCAGATCGTGTCCAAGGTGGACTCGACGGTCGATGTGACGCGAGGGTATATCGAGCAGCTTGGCCGGAATCTGGTCACCAACACCGACCAGCTCTCGCGCCTGCTGGACTATCTCGGTTCCGCCGGCCGGGACGTCGCCGAAGGCCAGGGCACGGTCGGCATGTTCCTGCGCGATCCGAAGTTCTACGACGAGCTGATGCTCACGGTGCAAAGACTGGGCGAGGCCGCCGCCGAGCTGCAAGTGCTCGTCAAGCAGTGGCAAAAGCAGGGAATCCTGGGCGTCGCGAAGTAGGAACCCGCGGATGACGAGTCCAGGCAAAGATCCGGGGGCTTCAGCGTTCGTCGCCGTGGCGACCCGCGCGGTGCTCAAGCTAGGTCGAGCTTCCCGGAACGCCGGAAGGCCGCGCGGGCTTCAGCCCGCGGCTCTTTTCAGGGACTCCCCTCTTTAATCTCAAGGAGATGCGCATGCACCGGGAGCCACGCACTTCAGCCCGTGCGACGCGTCGCGACGTTCTCAAAACCGCCGCGGCCGGAGCAGTCGGAGCCGCCTTACCAACCGAACGCGTCGCCGCAACGACCACGGCTCCGGCCCCAAGGGTGCCGGTCAATCCGCTGGCCGCCGAATTCCCCATCTGGAAGCTCGAGCGGCCCAAGCCCGCGCTGCCCAACTCCTACTTCTGGACCTGGGACCACAGCACGAACTGGATGTGGGACGATCCGGGGATGTTCAACTTCGGCTGCACCAACCGCTATCTGAAGAAGCCTGAGACCTACCTGGAAGACTACCGCCGTCTGACGGATATGGCCGCCGGACTGGGCATCCGGGGCGCGATCATCTGGGGATTCCTTCGCGACTCGCACGGCGGCATCGAGTATGGCAAGCGCGTGGCGGATTACGCCGCGTCGCGCGGCGTCGCGATCATGCCGGGGATCGGTACGACCTGGTACGGCGGGTCCTACTACGAAGGCGATCATCCCTATAACCTCGAAACGTTCATCAAACGGTACCCCGAGGCCTGTCGCGTGGATGAGAACGGAGACCGCGACCCGCACGGCATGTGCCCGACGCACCCCGGCTTCGTCCAGTGGGTGCAGGACGGCGTCCGCTGGCTGTTCGAGGAGTTCGCGATCGGCGGGGCCAACCTCGAAAACGGCGACTTCGTCGTCTGCCATTGCCCGCGATGCACCGAACGGCGCGAGCGATGGCCGAAGAACGAGCCGCTCTTCTGGTTCCATCAGTACCTCGGCTACGAGCCCGCGCTGGAGGCGCTGCGCGATCGACTCGATGACAAACTCATCACCTGGGCGACCTACAAAGGCTTCGTGCCCGGCACCGCCGAGGGAGACCCCGAGAAAAAAGCCCGCATGGAGTGCGATCGCCCTGCCATGTTCGACAGACTGCCCGCCGAGGCCCTGTGTCAGTGGACGCTCACCTTCATGGTCAAGCCGGCACCGCTGCCGCTGACCCGGTACCTCGACGACGGGGCGCCGCGGGAGGTTTTCGAGAACGATTCGTGGCCGACGGATCTCAAGCCGCCCTCCGCCCGCAGCGTCGGGTTCCTGCACCAGGGCAGCCAATGGTGCGGCCGATCGCGCTATCAATGCGTGGTCGGCACGATCAAGGAGGGTTGCCTGCGGGCGTATCGCACCGGGCTCGAAGGCGTCAGCATTCACGGCGAGGTGTCGAGCATGCACGTGCCGTGGGCGCTCAACTACCTGGCGTTTTCGCACTTCATCCATTGGCCGGAGGATTCACTGCGGCAGTTCGGCCGCAAAACGCTCGGGCCCGTGCTTGGCGACGAGGGCGAGGCGGAAGCCTTCGTCGAGCACCTGGCCGGCCTGGACGCGGGCACTCTGACCGCCGAGCAGAAGAAGGACATCGCCAGGCGGGTCAAATCACTGACCAGCGAGGTATACGCCGGCAAGGCCTTGACCCGGTTCCGCTTCTGGAATTGGCTCGACTGGCTGAGCCAGGAACACTTCGAGCGCCACACGGTGAGTGTGTTCTGAGACTGGACCCCCTCTCCTTGAGGTGCTGGCCCAACGGGAGTCGGTGGCCGGCTGTCGGACGGCGCGAGTCAGGCGGCCGGTGCTGATCCTGGGAACCTCGACGGCATTGAAACCGGCGCGCGGCCGTTGAGTCGGGAACAGCCGCTCCAGACGCAGGAGATCAGCATCGGCGGCGAGTCGGCCCTTCATCAACCGCAGGTCCAACCGGCCAGTCCGATGCCCTACGACCTGGAGCAGACGGACTTGACCGAGTATCGCCGCCTACACCCCAAGTGGCACGACTGGAACCGGGCCAAGGAAGCCTGCACCGCTGTCGCGGCAAACCTCTTTCGGAGACTTTGATCGCTTCTTATCTGTGTCAATCTGTGTGATGCCTGACTCGCCGTGGCGGCTGTGGCCAGCAAGACGGAGGCGGAGAGTGCGAAGCGAAGAGTTCGGCCCACAGCCGCCACGGCGAGCCAGGCATTACATGGATCACATGGATGAAATCGTGAAGACCAGGCCTTTGATTCCGCGACAGTCGGGGAACGTCTCTTTTTCACGCATTCAGCTTTTTTCGTGGTCACAAGGGCTTGTTACCGCCCACGCCCGAGATGTCCCGATCGAAATGGGTGGCTGCCTCTGATCGGATATCCCCGACGCTTAACAGCGTTCGCGAGCGGTACCGGTGGTAAACGCATCCGGCCTCAACTCGCGTTCACCCTGGGAGTGGGTCAAAGCCCCGCTACAACGCCTGGGGCAAGAGGCGCGATCTTCTACAACTGGCTGATGTCTACAAGAGATTCCCCAAGAGTCTATTACCTGCCAGCTCGCTAATCCTCCGGTAGCCACCTACCAAAGCGCTTTCAGCGTAGACCTCCTTTCCAGGACTTGACGGTCAAAGAACGGCAAGGGGATGGGGATAGTAGCCTAGCCCTCTCTCGGTTCGGATTGAAACAGGTGAGTATCCAGACCCGCCTCTGGAGGCTCGTTTCTCACTTCACGCCATACCACGGCTCAACGCCCTTCTGGTGGACGGCCACCCGGCAGGGAACCCTGCAACCCGGCCTGTGGTTATCCCCGCGCGGGCTCGACCCGATTGAACGCGAACGTCTCTCCGTTCGAGTCGATCTCGATAGTGGCACCGGTGAGCGACTCGTCGCCGAGCAATTGGCGGGCGAGCGGGTTCTCGATCTCACGCTGGATGAGCCGCTTGAGCGGGCGGGCGCCGAAGGACGGGTCGTAGCCGTCGCGGGCGAGCTGCTCGCGGGCGCGGTCGGTGATCCGCACGCACACGCCGCGGTCGGCCAACCGCTGGCGCAGGTGCTCGAGCTGGATCTCCACGATCCCCGCGAGATCCTTCTCGCTGAGGCGATGGAAGATGATCGTCTCATCGATGCGATTGATGAACTCCGGGCGGAAGTGCTTCTTGAGCTCCTCGCGGACGCGCAACTCGATCTCCACGTCGGACGCCCCGGATTCGGTCATCTGCTGGATGATCGCCCCGCCGATGTTGCTGGTCATGACCACGATCGTGTTGCGGAAGTCGACGGTTCGGCCATGGCCGTCGGTGAGTCGGCCGTCGTCGAGCACTTGCAACAGCACGTTGAACACGTCGCGATGGGCTTTTTCGATCTCGTCGAACAGCACGACGCTGTAAGGCCTGCGGTGTACCGCCTCGGTGAGCACGCCGCCCTCGTCGTAGCCGACGTAGCCGGGCGGGGCGCCGATGAGGCGGGCGACCGAATGCTGCTCCATGAACTCGCTCATATCGATCCGCACGAAGGCGGACTCGTTATCGAAGAGAAACTCGGCCAGGGCCTTGCACAACTCGGTCTTGCCCACACCGGTCGGCCCGAGGAACAGGAACGAGCCGATCGGACGGTGCGGATCGCCCAGGCCCGCCCGGCTTCGGCGGACGGCGTCGCTGACGGCCGCCACCGCCTCGTTCTGCCCGACCACACGCCGGTGCAGCCGCTCCTCCATGCGCAGAAGCTTTTCCTTCTCGCCTTCGAGCATGCGCGACACCGGAATGCCGGTCCACTGGCTGACCACCTCGGCGATCTGCTCGGACGAGACTTCCTGGTGCACCAGCGCATCGCCGTTGGACTGAGCGGCGGCCAGTTCCTCCTCGCGGCGATTCAGCTCCGCCTCCAGTTCGCGGAGATCGCCGTACTGGATCCGGGCGGCCAATTCGAGGTGGCCCTGCCGCTGGGCGTTCGACAGCTCGTTTCGCTTCGACTCGATCCGCTCGCGGAGCGACTTGATTTCCTTCAAGGCTCCCACCTCGCGTTCCCAGCGGGCGGTCAGCGCCCGGTTCTGCTCCCCGAGATCGGCCAACTGCTTTTCGAGCTGCTCCAGATGCTTGCGCGACGCCTCATCCTTTTCCTTCCGCAGGGCTTCGCGTTCGATCTCGAGCTGCATGATCCGGCGGCGGATCTCGTCCAGTTCGGACGGCATCGAGTCGTTTTCGATCCGCAGGCGGGAGGCGGCCTCATCGACCAGGTCGATCGCCTTGTCCGGCAGAAAGCGGTCGGTGATGTATCGGTTGGCGAGTTGGGCGGCCGTGATCAGGGCGGAGTCCTGGATGCGTACGCCGTGATGGGCGTCGTATCGCTCCTTCAAACCGCGGAGAATTGCGATCGTATCCTCGACGCTCGGTTCGCCGACGTAGACCGGCTGGAACCGCCGCTCGAGAGCCGGGTCTTTTTCGATGTGCTGGCGATACTCATCGAGCGTGGTCGCCCCGATGCACCGCAACTCGCCGCGGGCCAGCGCCGGCTTGAGCAGGTTGCCCGCGTCCATGGCCCCGTCGGCCCGGCCCGCGCCGACGATGGTGTGCATCTCGTCGATAAAGAGGATGACCTCGCCGTCGCTCTCGACCACCTCGCGGATGACCGCCTTGAGCCGATCCTCGAACTCGCCGCGGTACTTGGCACCGGCGATGAGCGAGCCGATATCCAGCCCGATAAGCCGCTTGTTCTTGAGCCCCGCCGGCACGTCGCCGTTGACGATCCGCAGCGCGAGCCCCTCGACGATCGCGGTCTTGCCCACGCCCGGCTCCCCGATCAGCACGGGGTTGTTCTTCGTGCGTCGATTCAGCACCTGCATGACCCGACGGATCTCGTCATCGCGTCCGATGACGGGATCGATCCTGCCCCGCCGGGCAAGTTCGACGAGGTCCCGGCCATACCGTTGCAGCGCCTGGTAGGTATCTTCCGGATTCTGCGTGTCGACCCGCTGATTACCGCGAATATCCTTCATGGCGGCCAGAATCGTTTCCGGCGAAGCACCGGCCATCGCCAGCACCCGCTTCGCGTCGCTCGGCACCTGGGCCAGGGCGATCAGCAGATGCTCGCAGGAGATGTATTTGTCTTTCAGGCGATCCGCCTGCTTATGGGCCTCGGCCAGCACTTGCTGCAGTTCGTTGGACAACACGGTCTGCCCGCCGGAGACCTTAGGCCGGCGCGACAGCTCCGCTTCCGCGATCCGGCTCACGCGGGCGGGGTCGGCCCCGAGCTTCTCGAGGATCGGCCCGACGATGCCGCCGTCGCGCCCCTGCTCGATGAGGGCGGTGAGCAGGTGCAGCGGCTCGACCTGCGCATGCCCTGCGCCGACCGCCCGGTCCTGGGCGTTCTGCACCGCTTCGATGGCCTTGACCGTCAATTGTTCGTAGCGCATGGATCTCCCACCTTTGCCGACCCGCGCAGTCGGGTCCGCAGGAACGAAAGTGCAATCACCATACCAATGGAAAACCGCGTTTTCAGTGGGAGAAACGGGGGCGGATCGTGCCCACGGTGCAGGCCTGCCAATTTGGCAGACAGCCCATCATGGAACTCAGTTCCTGCTCGGGGGGCGAGACGGGATCCGATGGCCGGAACTCAGGTCAGCAGGCCGAACGGCAGGCCGGTGCCGGTGCCCAACAGGTCGTTGACCACGCTACGGATGTACTGATTGAGGATGGACGAGGCCGCCCCGCCCACCGCGTCGGCTGCGATTTGATTGCAGGTCACGGTCTGGAACAGCGACGCGCCGACCAGGAGCATCAGGGCCAGGCGTTTGAACGTGGATCGTCGCACAAAACACCTCACATGGAAAAGGCCCGGTCTCGTCCGGCGAGCCCGGGCCTGGACGGCTGGTATTCATACCCGCAAACCGGCCGATCGACAACCGGACGGTGAATCAATTCTGCGAGGACGTCGGGACCTCGGCCGGCGAAGCCTCGGGACCTTGGACGGCATCCGACGCGCCCTGGCTGGAGGAGCCCCCCATCATGGACGGCTGCGAGGATGGAGCCGGGACGACGGGGGGATTGCCCACGGCCATTTCCGCCGCCCGAACGGCCGCCGGGTCCTGAGACTCAAACTCCGCGCGGAGAACAAGGAACTCTTGCAGGGGAAACTCGGACTGGCGCGCAACCCGCACATTCCCCTGCTGGGCATCGTCTCGCGCATGGACGTTCAGAAAGGCGTTGACCTTGCCTTCTCCGCGCTCA
>JAPKGY010000102.1 GCA_026647385.1 Phycisphaerae bacterium
GATGTCGGTGACCTCGCCGGTTCGGCGATCGAAAGAAAGAAGGATCCCGGCTGAGGCCAGGCCGATGCGATCGGGTTGTTCGACGAGGCTGGAGATCGGTGACTCCGCCCGTGGGGCGGGTTCGCCCGCTTGCGTGGTTGTCACGGAGGCCGAGAGAGTCGACGCCGCCGGTGTGAAGCAACACGAGAACGCGGTGAGAGCCTGAAGCACGATCAAGGCGGATACGCTCCTTTTGCGGGTGGCCCGGGAGGATGCCTCCGGGCGTCGGTCATCCGTGCATATTAGGTTTTTCGCGTCAGGCTGTCACGCGGCGGATCGTGACTCGCCAAGGCCGACGGGGGCGGCTAGAATGCTCGTTTCCGCGGGCGGGATTAACGATCGTGGCCGATCCGGCGGAGAGCGAGCGGTATTGGCGATGAGTGTATCGTCCGTAACGAACAAGTCCGACCCGTCGAACAATCATCGCCTGACGATCGGCTGTTTGCTGCGGTTCAGCTGGCCGCTGGCTGCGATGTTCCTCATGATGTCGGCGGCCGCACCGATCATCGTTCACGGGATCACCATCATCAAGGACTCGGCGGGCGAGCAGATCCACCTTGCGGCTTTTCTGCTCGTGGCGGTGGCCTCGATCCTGATCTACAGCCCGACGTTTGTCTCGCGCGACGTAGCCAACCGGGTGGTGACGGATCGCACCTCCCTGCTGCGGATCACCTGGTTCTTCCTGTTCTGGTCGGCGATCATGTCGGTGATCCTGGCGGTGCTCGCCCTGGAGCCCACGTTGCGGCATCTGGTGTTCGTCAAGGTTCTCAAGGGTTCCCCGGACAGCGAGCGGTTGGCGGTTGCGGGCATGTTGGTGTTCGCCGCCGTGCCGTTTTTGTCGTCCATGCGCGGCATCGGACAGGGTTGCCACATCAGCAACGGTGAGACCTGGCACGTCGGGATGGGGACGGCCTTGCGCCTGGTGGTGATCGCGGTGTTCGTGTACGGCTTCGCGACCCGGCACGATTTGAGCGGTCCGGTGCTGGGGGCCTTGACCTACCTCATCGGGATGGGCGTGGAAACGGTCTATGTGCTCGTCATGCTGCGGAACAAGCCCCAGTGGACGGTGTTGCGACACGGTCCGGCCCTGACGTTCGGGCAGTTTACGCGATACGCGGCGCCGCTGATGGCCGGCAGTCTCCTGCTGCAGTTGGCGCCGAACATTCTGGTCATCATTATCGGCCGGGCGGGGATTGCGGAGGAGAACAAGGCTGCCTATAGTGTGACCCGCGACTGCTGCTGGTTCTTCACCAGCGTGTTGTGGGTGATTCCGTCGCTGGTGGTGACGCACGCCAAGTCGATGCGAAACCTGCGAATGCTGCTGAGGCTGTGTATCGCCGCCACGGTCGTTCTGACGGTGATGACCGCGGTGCTGGCTGTTCCGGTGGTCCGGGACCTCGTGTTCGTGGCCGTGTTCAAGGTGAACAACCAGGCGATCCTGTCGCTCATCTCGCTGGGTCTGCTCTGGTTCCTGCCGACGCCGGCGATGATCTTTCTGAATCACCTGGTGACCGCGCTGCACACGCGCTCGGGTCGGACGATGTGGGTGACGGCCGGCAATCTGGCGGGCGTGGGCGTGCTGGCGGCGATCGCCCTGTGGCCGAACCTCGGATCGGTCAACGGCATCGTGCTGGCAGTGGCGGGCAACTGCGCGTACCTGCTGGCCTCGACCGTGGTTCAGACGATCGGCCTGTTCAACGGCGGCTTCCGGGCAGCGATCGATCCGAGTTCCCTGGCAGAACGAATGCGCAGGGAGGCCAAGGTTTCCTCGGAGCAACTGGTCGAAGAGGTCGCCTAGTGCCGTTTCCGGCAAGGCCGTTCAGCCCGGTCCTTGTGGTGCAGGCATCTCTCCGCAGCCCAACGAAACTCTCTTGCCGGAAGCGGCACGGGACGGACCTTGCGCCCAGTCGGCAACACGATCCGCTTTTCCGGGCGGCTGCGCGGGCGTGCCCGCCGCGTCGCGTGTCAGGCCGACCCGCGTCTTTTGTGCTTACGGCTGCATACAGTTCGGGTTGGCGGGCATACCCGGGCCGGAGACGCAGTTCACGAATCGGCTCACGTCGGCGAAATCGACATCCCCGTCGGCGTCTAAATCGGCGATCAGGCATGCGGGATCGCTGACGCCGACAAAGGGGCCGGTCAGGCACTTCTGCAACGCGGCGAAATCGTCGAGGTCCACGTCCCCATCGGCGTCGAAATCACCGGGCGCGCTGATGCTGAGCGACGCGGTGTTGGAGGTCGCGCTGCCGCAGCCGCCCGTGACGGTGCAACGGTAGCCGGCGACGTCCTCGGCCCCGACGGGCGCGATCGTCAACGTCGCGGTGGTGGAGCCCGAATAATGCCCGCCGTCCGCCAGGTTCGCCCCGTTCTTCTGCCACTGATAGCCGAGCGGGCCGGCGCCGACGGCCCCGACCGTGAACGTGACGGTCTGGCCCGCCATGGCGGCCCGGTTTGACGGATGTTGCGCGATCGACGTGATCGGAGCCAAAGTCAGGGCGGCCTGGTTCGAGTTCGTGCTCCCGGTGGAGTCGGTCACCACGCACCGATAGCCGGCCACGTCATCCTGATTCGCGCCGGTGACGGTCAGCGTGGGGGTCGTGGCCCCCGAGTAGTGCCCCCCGTCGGACAGGTTGGCGTAATTCTTCTGCCATCGATAGGTGAGTGTCCCGGAACCCGTGGCTGCGACCGAGAAAACGGCTGTCGCACCGGGACAGACGCTCTGGGCGGTCGGCTGCTGGGTGATGGTCGGCCCGGCTGCGACGCACAATTCCGGCGCGATGGCGCAGACTCCCGGCCGGACCTCTTCGGCGTACCGCTGCTCGATCGTGCCTCTCAGTTGCACGTTGGTGGTGACGACGATCATCCGGGTCAGGTTGAGTGTCCCGAGGTTCACCTGGAGTTGGCTTCCGTTGAGTTGCGTGCCGACGTCGCGGATCCCTCCCGCGGAGACCTCGAACGCGGTGGGGGCCGTCCGCATCCAGGTCGGCAGGCTGGCGGTCACCGTCGCGTTCGCGACCGGGTTGTAATGGCAACCGTTGATGTCGTTGTAGTAGTCGTCGTTCACCACAATCAGGAAGATCGTATCGGTTCCGCAGGCCAGGGCCCGGGCCCAGACCTTTGCGCTCGGCTGGAGCGCCATATCCACGGGGTGGCTGGTCACCAGCAGGGGCGAAACCGTCTTGATCTCGTTGCCGTACAGACCCATTTCCTTCCAGCATGCCCGGGCCGCCGCCGTCTGGGCGCCGAGGCCGTTGGACGGATAGCCCGGCTTGAACCACCAGTAGCTGAGGCCCTTGGCTCCGGCGGCGAGCGCGTAATAGGCTTCGATCCGCTTGGATTCCGGCGTCGGGAAAGGCCAGATCCAGCCCTCGTTGCTCTTCCACTCGCAGGAATACAGGATGATGTGCGACGAGTTCGGTTCAGCCGCCCGGGTCACCGCCTTGGAGACCGCGTAGATGTACGTCGCCTTGTTGTACAGGGGGATCCATTCCGGATTGTGATAGAAGTACGTATCCGCCAGGCGGCGCTGGTAATACGGGTCGACCTGCAATACGTCGACCGCCTGTCCGTAGCTGTAGTAGTTTTCCGGTTTGAAGGTACCGTTCATGTTGACGGTGGTGGGCGCGTTGGGAAACGTCTGCCGGTAGTCCTCGCCGACCGAAATCAGATACATTCCGAGAATGCCCATTGGGCTGGCGCCGCACGGCAACCGCAGGCCCGTGCCGCAGAAGTTGTCCGATGCGTTGTCCTCCTCGGCATCGGGTTCGTCGTCGAGGAACGAGAGCAGGGGATTGTTGCTGGTGTACTTGTTCCACACGATGATGCCGTAGCCGCGCGAGGCGGTATACGCCTGGCCCGCGGCGGACCCCAGGTAATCCGCGACGCCTCCGCCGTCCGTCTGGTTCTGCACGGCGTTGAAACCATGATTCAAGGCATCGTCCACGAAGCCCTTTCCGCAAACGAGGTCTCCATCGGGGCAGGGGAAGGTGCCCCAGGAGGCGTGGATAAACGGGTGAGGCCAGGCTCGCAACGAGGCCGTGGCGGTCCTGCCGTCGGTGTAGACGCCCTGGAACACGTGGTACGACATTTTCGCGAGCGGTGTGGCCAGATTCACCACGGACGAGGCGTAGTTGACGGTCGAGTCGCCGACGGTCGTCGTGCTCGCGGTCACGTCGGCGCCGTCGAGCTTGATCGTGACCGGGGCCGCCCCGCCGCTGCGCCGCCAGTGGAGATAAACCTTGGTCAGGTCCTGTGAGAACCCCACGCTGGCCAACTGGGGAGCGTTGGCATCGACCGTGATCGTGGCGTTCACCGTGCCGGCGGAGGTTACCACTCCCACGGCGAGGGTCGGCGTGGTCGGCGGCGAACGCAGCCGGATCACGGCCTGGGCGACCCCGCCGGGTGGGATCGTCGAGGGGTCTGCCTTGTACCAGACGGGCTCCCCGGCGCTGAGGATCGCCTGCGGAGGATTATCCCAGTAGTAATAGATGCTGCTGAAATTGTGCTGGGACGTATTCATCTTGATGACGGTTTTCAGGCTGTACCCCGCCAGGGTCACGTCGTTGACCGTGACCGGCGAGGCGCCGTCGTTCCGCAGGTAGACGTGGGCGTTGCCGCCCAGGTAGGTGCCACTGCACGAGGTCGGGTAGTTCCGGTCGTGCCAGATGCAGTTGTACTCGGGGAACAGCTCGTCCTGCTGGTACTGCACGCCGAGCAGCGTCACCGCGCCGTCGGCCGCGGGGCTGATCCAGGCGGCGATCACCAACATCGAGCAGAACACCGCGTAACGGATGACCTCGAAAGTGTCCTTCATGATTCCCTCTCCCGCTGAAAAAGTGTCGCCGGTTACGGCGTCAGACAACCCGGGTCAACGGCAACGCCGGCCCCGGACATGCAGCTCACAAATCGTCCCACGTCGATGAAATCGGCGTCCCCATCGGCATCCAGGTCGACGGGGGCGCACGGGGGATCGGCGATCGAGGCCAGGGGCCCCGTCAGGCAATTCTGAAGAATGGCAAAGTCGACAAGGTCCGCGTCGCCGTCGCCGTCGAAGTCGCCCGGCAGATTCACCGTCAACACGGCGGTATTCGAGATGGCTGTCCCATGCGCGTTGGTCACCACGCATCGGTAGCCGGCTGCGTCGGTGCTATCGGCTGACGAGATCGTCAGGGTCGCGGTGGTGCAACCCGAGTAATGCCCGCCGTCGCTGAGGTTCGAGCCGTTCCTCTGCCACCGGTAGCTGAGCGGGCTGCTTCCGGTCGCGACGACCGTGAAGGTGGCTGAGCCGCCCGGGTTGACCGCCCGGTTCGACGGATGTTGCGTGATGGTTGGCGGGTGCGGCTGCGGCATGCAGTACTCCGGCGCGAACGCGCAGATGCCCGGCCACACCTTGTCCTCATATCGTTGCTGGATCGTTGCCCTGAGTTGCGGATTGGTCGTGACGACGATCATCCGGGTCAGGTTCAAGGTGCCCAGGCTCAACTGCAACTGGCTTCCGCTGAGTTGGGCGGTCACGCTGCTCAGGCCGCTGGGCGAGATCTCGAACGCGGTCGGAGCGGATTGCATCCACGTCGGAAGCGTGGCGGTCACGGTCGCGTTGCTCACCGGCGTGTAATGGCAGCCGTACTGGTCGTTGTAGTAGTTGTCGTTCGCGACCAGCACGATGAGCGTGTCGGTCCCCGAAGCCAGCGCCCGCGCCCAGACCTGGGTGGAGCCCTGGATCGCGATCTCGGCGGGCGCGCCGGTGACCAGCCATGGGGCGATCGTCTTGATCTCGTTGCCGAAGAGGCCCATCTCCTTCCAGAGGGCCAAGGCGGCTGCGGTTTGAGCGCCGATGCCGTTGGACGGATAGCCGGCCTTGAACCACCAGTAGCTCATGCCCTTGGCGCCGGCGGCCAGGGCGTAGTAGGCCTCGATCCGCTTGGACTGAGGCGACGGGAACGGAAACAGGTTGCCGGTCGACGTATCCCGGTACTCGCACGAGTACAGGATGACGTGCACGGGATTGGGTTCGGCCGCGGATTGGGCCAGCTGGGTGACGGCATATCGGTAGGTCGCCTTGCGGTAGAGCGGAATCCGGGCGGGCGTGTACCAGATCGCGTCCCGCAACCGGGGCTCGTAGTAGGCGTCGGTCATCAGGACGTCCGGCACCTGCCCGTAATTGTACCAGTTGAACGGCTTGAACGTGCCGTCAATATTGACCGTGGTCGGGACGGTCGGATTGCGGGCGCGGAGCGTCTCGCCCGTCTGGACAGCCATCTGGGCGAGCGAACCGACCACCTTGTTTCCGGGAATGCCGGCCACCAGAAAGTCGGCTGCGTCGGGCTCGTCGCGGATGAACCACATGAGCGGGTGGGTGACGGGCCAGTCGCTGGTTTCGCTCATGACGAAGCCGTAGCCTTTGTCCGCCAGGTATTGTCTGCCCGAGGTGGTCCCGACGAAGTGGTTCATCGAGCTCTCGCCCTGGACAACCATGGCGTTGATGCCATGATTGAGGGCGTCATCGACGGTCGCCCGGGTGGCGTTGTAGTCGTTCTCCGGAACGGTGGGCATCGCGCTCCATTGGCCGTAGATGAACGGGTTGTTCCAAGGTCTTACGCCCGCTCCCGCTTTCCCCCCGTCGGCGTAGACGCCTTGGAAGATATGCATCGAGCCCGGACTCAGTGGCGGGACCAACTGCACGATCGACACGGCAAAGTTGAGTGCGGGGTCGCTCACCGTGGTTGTGTTAGCGGTGACGTCGGTGCCGTCGAGCAGAACCGCGGTCGGCGCTCCCGCGCCCGGCGCCCGCCTCCAGTAGAGATAAGCCTTGGCCAGATCGGACGAGAAGCCGGCGCTCGCCAATCGCGGTTGATCGAGCTGAACGGGGACTTGCGTGGAGGTCGTGCCGGCGCTGTGGACGACGTCGACCGCGATCGTCGGGATCGTCGGAGTCTGGCGCAGTCGTACGACGATGTGACCGGTATTGCCGGGCGCGATCACCGCTGGATCGATCTTGTACCATACCGGCTCACCCGCATTGATCAGCGTCTGACGTTCCTCCGTGGTCAGGTCCGCCAGGTAAATGCTGGCGGGTTGCCGCTTCGCGACCTGGTAATGAAGGGCCAGAACCTCCTTGAGGCTGAAGCCGACGAACAGGATGTCCTGGACCGTGACCGAAGAACCGCCGCCGTTGCGAAGGAAAACATGGATCGAACCGCCCAACGGGTTGGCCATCGGGCAGGAGGTCGGGTATTGGGATGCGTCCCAGAAGCAGTCGTGCTCGGGAAAGGCCTGGTCGGCCTTGTACTGCACGCCCAGCACGGTCACCGCCGCGGTCGCGCTGGGTCCGGTGTCAACCATGGCGCTCGCCCATACGGCAGCCATGATCTGAACGAACTTGTTCGGGCTCATGGACATGTCCCGCCCCTCTTGCCGTGGCGAAAGGGTCACCGACGAACCTCATATCGACCGCGAGGCCGACATGCACTTTCGGTCAAGACCACGTTTTCCCAGGGCGACCCGTGCGAATCTCCGCCTTCGGACAGGCTTCCCCTAGTATACCCGGTCAACCGCCTCCGCGCCTGCGCCTTTCTTCCGCCCGGCGGTAAAGTTACCGGTCCCGGGGTGCCCGGACGGCCGGTCAGGTCAAATCATTCGGGTGTAACTCGCCTCCCGCGAGGTCCAAGGGGGGACTGGCTCCGCCGCCGGAGGATGTTGAGGATGGAACATACGCTCCATCGTGGCAAAGCCCGGCTTTGCGACGCGCCGTTCCCACGGTGCCTGTCCCCTTTGGGCCTCGCGGGAGGCAAGTTACCCCCAAATCATTCCAGAAATGGCACTCAAACCCGGCCATGCTCGCGGTAGTAGTGGAGGCCTTCCACAAGGGCTTTAATGTTTTCCCTCGGGGTGCCGGGGACGATGCTGCTGCTCGCGCCAAGCATCAGGCCGATGGGCGGGCCTTGCTCGACGAGCCATTTCAGCTCGCGGATCACGTCGTCCTTCGTGCCCATCGGCAGTGTCCGGGTCACGGATGCGCCGGCCATGATGAAAAGCGGCTCGCCCTCGCGGTCGGTCATCCGGCAGATGCGCTCGTAGTCCATGTCGTCTTCATATTGGAACCCCTGGAAGCCGCGGATGCCGACTTCGATCAGTCGAGGCAGCATTTCGCTCAGGTTGCCGTCGCAATGCCAGATCAGGCGAATACCCGCATCGAGGAACGGCTGAATC
>JAPKGY010000103.1 GCA_026647385.1 Phycisphaerae bacterium
TCCTGGGCCTGCTGAACTCGCTCGCGGAGTTCGGCTGGATGGCGGTGATGTCGGTGCTCAGCGCGCTCGGCCAGTTGCTGTTCATCCTGGTCCTGGTTCCCTTGCTGCGCTGGGGAACCTCAGGAGCGCTGGTCGCCATGCTGCTGGCGAACATTCTGACCGCCGCGGCCGTCGTGGTGTTTCTGCGACGCAGGTACGATCTGGGCTGGGTCCGACCGTCGCGACGAAGCTTGAAGGAGATGTTCCACTACGGCCTGCGTTATTACGTCGGGAAGGTCAGCAACCAGGTCAATTTCCAGCTCGGCGCGATCATTCTGGCCTGCTACGCGAACACGACGCAGGAGGAGCTTGGGCTGTTCACGCTGGCCCTGGTGTTGACCCGCCAGATCATGATGATCCCCGATACGCTGTCGGCCGTCCTCGTGCCGCGGGTGGCGGTGGACAAAGAGGGGCGGAGCGAACTGGTCGCCCAGAGTTCCCGCGTGACCCTGGTGATCTGTGGAGTGGCCCTGGCAGGCCTGTGCCTCTTCGCCCGGCCAATCGTGCGCATCGCGTTCTCGGACGAGTTTCTGGGGATGGTGCCCCTGATCTGGATCATGTCGCTGGGCGTCCTGCTCCGATGCGCCAGCAAGCTGTTCGTGCCGTTTCTGGTGAACACGAATCATCCGGGGATCGCGTCGTGGTCGGTGATGATCGGCACGCTCGTCAACGTGGTGGCGTTGTGGTTGTTGCTGCCGGGATTCGGGCTGATCGGCGTGAGTTGGGCGATGACGATCGGCTATGCGGTCGGGGCGACGATCCTGGCGTTCGGCTTCACGCGGATCAGTGGAATGCCCCAGCGGGAGACGTGGCGGTTTCGGCGGACGGATTGGGCGCCGTTCGCGGCGGTCTGGCATCGCATCCGAGGGCCAGCGGCCGCCGGCTGATCGGCCGGCCGGGGCCGACGGTAACAGGAGTGTGCAATGGGAGTCGTTCGCGAACCGAAAGTCGTGGCTGAAATCGGCTGCAACCACCGCGGGAACTTCGAGACGGCCAAGGAGATGATCATGATGGCCGCCCAGTTCTGCAAGGTGCAGGTGGTCAAGTTCCAGAAACGCACTCCTCGCGAGTGCCTGACGCCCGAGGAGTACGACGCGCCGCACCCGAACCCGTATCACAGCTACGGGCCGACCTACGGCGCGCACCGTGAGTTCCTGGAACTGGACATCGATACGCACCGCAAGCTGAAGGAAGTCTGCGAGCGCTACGGCGTCGATTACGCCACGAGCGTATGGGACATGACGAGCGTGGCCGAAGTCATCGCCCTGAAGCCGGTCCTGATCAAGGTGCCGTCGGCGTGCAATACCCACTACGAAATGCTGACCCGGCTGTGCTACGATTACGGCGGCGAGATCCATATCTCGCTGGGCATGACCAAGCGAGCCGAGGAGGAACGTATCATCGACTTCCTGCGGAAGAAGGGCCGGCTGAGCAGCGTGGTACTTTACCATTGCACGTCGGGTTATCCCGTGCCGTTCGAGGACCTGTGCCTGCTGGAGATCAAGCGGCTGGTCGAGACGTACGGCCCGATGGTCAAGGCGATCGGCTACAGCGGGCACAACCTGGGTATCGCCGCGGACGTGGCGGCCTTCGTCCTGGGGGCCGACTGGGTGGAGCGTCACTTCACGCTTGACCGGACCTGGAAGGGCACGGACCATGCAGCCAGTCTGGAGCCCGACGGCCTGCGGCGGGTGGCGCGGGACCTCCGAGCGATTGCCCTGGCGCTGCAGGAACGGCCGCGGGAGATACTGGCCATTGAGGAAGAAACCCGAAGGAAACTGAAATGGGATCGCAAACAGAACGCGTCGTAGTCGTTATTCCGGCACGCGGCGGCAGCAAGACGATTCCGCTGAAGAACATCGCCATGCTGGCCGGCCATCCGCTGATCTACTGGGTCTGTAAGGCCTGCTCGGACAGCGCCTGCGTGGCGGAGACCTTCGTCGCCAGCGACAGCATCGACATCCGCAACTGCGTCGATGGCCTGCGTCTGCCCCGCGTGCGGGCGATTTCGCGAAGCGAGGCGACCTCGACCGACACGGCGTCGAGCGAGTCGGTCATGATCGAATTTGCCGAGAGCCACCCGGCCGACCACATTGCCCTCGTCCAGGCGACCAGCCCGCTGCTGACCAGTCGCGACGTTACCGGCGCCGTCACCAAATACCTCTCCAGCGGGGCCGACAGCCTGCTCACCGTCGTCCGGACCAAGCGGTTCATGTGGGCGGAGAAGGGGGGGCTGGTCCAGCCGGAGAACTACGACCCCTTCCGCCGCCCGCGGCGCCAGGATTGGGATGGTCAACTCGTCGAGAACGGCGCGATCTACATCACGTCCCGCGAGCGCCTGCTGACCACGCGGTGCCGCATTTCCGGCCGGATCGCCGGCTACGAGATGCCCGAGGAGACGTATTACGAACTCGACGAGCCGTCCGACTGGATGATCATCGAGAACCTGCTGCTCGCCCGGCAGCGGGCCAACGCCGATCTTGTGGGCATGGCCCGGCGACTGAAGTTGATCTGCGTCGACGTGGACGGGACCCTCACCGACGGCGGGATGTACTACACGGAAAGCGGCGAAGCGATGAAGCGCTTCGACACGCGGGATGCCGCGGGTCTGGCCCGGCTGCGGGATCGGGGCCTGATCGTCGGGATGATCACGGGCGAGGAGACGCCGATCGCCGTCGCCCGGGCCCGTAAACTTGGCATCGAGCACGTGCTCACCGGCGTCAAGGATAAGGAGGCCGCCCTCGACGGACTCCTCCGGAAGCTGGCCATCACCTGGGAACAGGTCGCCTATATCGGGGACGACGTCAATGACCTGTCCGTCATCGGGCGAGTGGGTTTCGGGGCCTGCCCCGCTGACGCGTCGCCGGACGTCGCTCGACAGGCGAACTACATCTGCCAGCGCGGCGGAGGACGCGGAGCGGTTCGGGAGGTGTGCGACCTCATCGATCGGGCGATTACCGGCGTGGGGTGACCCGTGGGTGCGTTGGGAGAAGACAGATGAACCGCCCGGGTGGCATGGCTCAGGCCGGGAACTCTGGAGCTGAGTTGTTGCGGCTGCGAACGAACACGGGCTGACAAGTTCGCCCATTCCACCCGCTTCATCAGTTGGGCCATGCCGCCGGTGACATCGAACCGTGGGTGTGTTTGTGGGCTGTGGGGCTCCTGGGCGCGGATGAGTGCGGAATGACGTGTAACGTCTGGTTTACTCCGAGCAACTCGTCGCACGTCGGCAAGAACCTGGCTTTGCTGGCCGGGCTTGCCGGGCGGGGATGCCGCGTCCGCATGCTCTGTCTCGACGAACTCCAGGAGCCGAAGTACGCCGCGCGTCCCCAGATCGAGCGGAGCGGGTACGAATTCGAGATGCTCCGTGTGGCCGGGTTTCGACCCGACCGCCACTGGTTTATGCAGGGCCTCAGGAAGCGCGAGCTTGTCGCCAGCCTGCATCGTTTTTTCGAAGCCCATCCCGTCGACATCATGCTTTTCGGCGCGGATTCAGCCATCGTCTCGCGCACGACGGGCGATGTGGCCCGAAGGCTGGGTATTCCCACGGTGCTCATCGTGGACGGCCTGGTGGCGCCGCGGAATCCGCGACATAAACCCGGCCTGTTCGCGCGCTGCCGCAATCAGGCCGCAAGAAAGCTGCAAGAGGCGGTTGGCGCCGGCGGTGCCGGTCGAACGAGCGGCGCGGATCTGCTGTTGGTGGTGAACGAAATGAGCCGGCGTGAGCTTCTTCGCTGGGGCGTCAGTCCTCAGCGCGTCCAGGTCGTCGGCTCGCCGGAGTATGACCTGCTGGCCGCGGAGCTTCGGAAAGACACGGCCGCCGCCGTTGAAGCGAAAGTCCGCGAGCGGCTCGGCATCGGTGCGGGACGACCGGTGGTATTCTTCGCCCATCAGGATATCGGGGTCCCCGCGGAAGTGATGCGCGAGTCGATGGACGAAATGCTGCGTGCGGCCGCCGCTCACCAGGGGGTGGTGCTGGTCAAGTTCCACCCGCGGGGCAAAGACCGGCCCGAAGTGTGGCGCGAATGGGCTCGGAGCCGGGGATTCTCGACCGACCAGGTACTGTTCCTGCTGAATGAATGCACGTCGGTCGAGGCTGCCAGGATCTGTTCGGTCTGCGCCACGTTTTTCAGCACGGTGTCCATCGAGGCCATGATCTGCGGCAAGCCGGTCGTCCTCATGCTGTATCACGCTTATCCGTACGGGATCAGCTCGGCCGACACGCAGGGAGCAGCCCTGGACGCGCAGAGTCCGGAAGATCTCGGTCGGCAGGTCGCCCGTCTGCTGTCCGACGAGGCGTTTCGCCAGGCGTGTCTTCAGAAGGTTCGGGATTCACTCGGCCTGGAGATGTACGGGCTGGATGGCCTGAGCGTGGAACGGAGCGTGCGGGCGATTCTGAGGCTGGTCGCTGAGAACACGCCGGCTGAATGCGCGCGATCATGAAACCGTAAAGGGGTCGGAAGCGAACAGAATGAATCCACAGCCGCCGGAAAACGACCGCCCATCTGGCCGCCTCGCGGCGCGGGGAGCCGACCGGCCGACCTCCGTGTCCCTCGTCGTGGTCGGCGATCTGGTGTTCACCGGGCCGTTCGCCGGGGATCCCGCGGGAACGGTGGATCGCCTGCCGCCCGATCTTCGGGCAGCGCTGGACGGCGACATCGTGCTGGCCAATCTCGAGTGCGCGCTCGCCGAGGCGGTTCCCCGCGCGGTCGGCCGGGCGGAGGTCCCCCTGGTGACGGCTCCGCTTACGACGATCGACGGTCTCCAGCGGTTGAACGTTTCGGTCGTGAGTTTGGCGAACAACCACGTTTTTGACGGAGGTCCCGCCGGCCTGGCCCAAACGACGCAGGCGCTCGATCGCGGCGGCATTCTCCACTTCGGCGCCGGCCTGGATTACGCCGCCGCCTCGCGACCGGCGGTCGTGGAACGCAACGGGGTGCGTGTCGCGTTTCTCGGTTTCTGCGGGTGCGAAGTCGCCGGCAGAAACAAACCCGGCACGCTGCTGTTCGACTGCGCGTCGACGCGCAAGCTCATCCGGCGGACCAAGGATCGGTGCGATTTCCTGGTCCTGTATTTTCACGAGGGCATCGAAGCCTTCAATTTTCCGACTCGTGCGACCCTGCGCGCGTGCCATCGCGCGGTCGAAGCGGGCGCCGATCTGATCGTGGGCACGCACCCGCATACGATCCAGGGAATCGAGTACTATCGAGGCGCGCCGATCGTCTACAGCCTGGGCAACTTCGTGATGCCGCTGC
The DNA here is from genome assembly GCA_026647385.1 of Phycisphaerae bacterium. Classification (GTDB taxonomy): domain Bacteria; phylum Planctomycetota; class Phycisphaerae; order UBA1845; family PWPN01; genus JAPKGY01. The sequence continues at coordinate 5,295 of JAPKGY010000103.1, forward strand.
TCAGCGCCGAATCCTACTCCCGATGGCACAAACAGACGGCACTGACGAGACTGGGCGTGCCCTTCGGCAAGGAGACGATCACCCGAGCGCTTCTCCTGAAATGCGTCCTGACCCCCGGCCGACCGGTGGAGATTCAGCCCCGTCCGCTCGTGTTGGATGAGTCCGGTCTGCCGCGGCTTCCCGCGGGCGACGAAGCGAGGCCGGCGCGGGAGTTCCTGGAGTCGATCAGCAAGGCGTTCGAGCAGCCGGATGATCCGGTCTGGGTCCGGCGGGATTGGCTGGAGCGCCGGGTGCGACGGCTCCAGCGGGAGGACGTATCGTGGCGATACGTGCTGCGGAATCTGACGCGACTGCGGCCGCGCCATGTGATCGCGTACCTGAAATCGTTCACCTGAGCGCCGAGCGACGGATGCCTGGCGGCGTGTGGAACGAGGAAGTGAGCCCGGGTGGGGGGTTGAGTCCAAAGGTCAGCGAGGTTCCCCGATGAGCACAAGGATCGCCATCCATCACAGGCCTGACAGCTTCTCCGACCGCTGGGCCGCCCGATGCGCCGAACTCGGCGTCGAGCACGAGCGGGTCAACTGTTACGACTGTGACATCATGAGTCGGTTGGCGTCGGCGGACGCCCTGTTGTGGCACTTTGCCCACACGATTCCCGAGGATACCCTTGTGGCTGCGAGCATCGTCAAGGCGGCCGAGACGATGGGGCTAGTCGTTTTCCCCAACACGGCGTCCTCATGGCACTTCGACGACAAGGTCGCCCAGAAGTACCTTCTGGATGCCGTGGGAGCGCCGCGCATCGGGACCTATGTTTTCCTTCAGCGGGACAAGGCGCTCGAATGGATTGAGTCGGCGGAGTTTCCGAAGGTCTTCAAGCTCGCCCGTGGCGCCGGCTCGGCCAACGTGCGGCTTGTGCGTACCCGCGACGAAGCGATCGCCCTGGTCAAGCGTGCGTTCGGGGCCGGGTTCAAGCCGATTCCGGGCTATCTCAGCGACGCCACGACCCGGTACCGGCAATTCCGCAAGCGCGGGGGGCGAATCCTGACCAAACTGAGGCGGCTGCCCGGCGAACTGCGCAAGGCCATCGTCGTGAACAGGCTCATTGGCCGGGAGCGGGGATACGCCTACTTCCAGGATTTTCTGCCCGGCAACGTCTTCGACACCCGGGTCACCGTCATCGGCGATCGGGCTTTCGCCTTCACGCGAAACGTGCGGTCGGGCGATTTCCGGGCGTCGGGCAGCGGAGGGCTGTGCTACGACCTCGCGCGGATCAAGCCCGACGCCGTCCGAATCGCGTTCGAGGTCGCACGCAAGATCGGTGCGCAGAGCATGGCGTTTGACTTCCTCGTCGCGCCCGACGGCCGCTATCTGATTGGTGAGGTGTGCTACGCCTACAACGCCAAAGCGGTCTACGACTGCGAAGGCCACTGGGACTCCGCGATGAACTGGCACCCGGGCCATATGTGGCCGGAGGACGCCATCCTGGAGGACCTGTTGGAGTCCTTGAAAAGTCGACGAGGGTGATGCGGCGGCGACGGCCGGATGGCTGCGGTGGCGAGTGCGTTTTGACCGATGATATCCCAGTCGAAGGCCGCCTTGGCCGGGGGTGAGGAGAAATCGTTGGTTCGATCGTATAATGAGAAGGTGCAGGGCTCCCCGGGGTCGGGGGCGGCCCGGACCGAGAGACGAAGGGTGTGGACCGGCGCATGATGTCGCAGGATGCCTACGTGACCGCATGGGAACAGGAGGATCCCGCGCATTCGCGCACGCCGCTGCTCACCTACCTGGTGGGCGCGTTCATTCTCATCACCGCCAGCGCCTCGATTCTGCCCGGCTGGAATCTGGTCGTCAAAGGCCTCGGAGTCCTCCTGGTTTTCGCCTACTCGTTGCGGATGCTCCGTACCCAGCTTCGCCCGTGCGGCGAAGTCTTCGTTTTCGTCCTGTGGACGCTCTGGTCGCTGATGCCGCTCCTGGCCGGCAACGTTCCTTCGGTGCCGCTGTTCCAGGAACGGTGGCTCACGTGCGTTCAGATGATTGCTCTGATCCTGATTCTGACGCTCGCCTCGGAGACCCGGGGCGGCGTGACCGTGAATCTGTCGTCGTTTCTTCTGGCGGCGGTCATCGTCGGCGGCTACAGCGTATACACCGGCGAGTATCAGCTGGCCGAGGCCACCCGCGGAGGTCGGGTCGAGGGGCTGGCCATGAACGCGAATGCGTTCGCCTTCATCATGTTCCTGGGGATCATGGTGATGGCCTTTCTGTGGATCGTGATCTCGCGCGGAGGGCTGGCGGTTAAGGTGCTCCTGGCCGTCGGCATGCTCGTCTTCGCGCTCGCCATTCTGGCCAGCGGTTCTCGAAAGGCCACTCTGGGCGCCGTTGCCTTCATCGGGTTGTGGATGTTCCTCTGCTATCGGCGAGAGTTGATCCACCGTCCCGGTCTTCTGTTGGGCGTGGCGTTGGCGCTGGCGATCGGCGGGCAATGGAGCGGCAAGCGATGTTAATGCCGTTCTCATAAACAAGGGCGGCGACAGGAAATTCGCGATGTTCTGGTATCAGATGGACGGGAAGACCCTCACCAACAGGATTGACGTGAAGCTCTGGACGGTATGGAAGGCGTTGTTCAGCAGGCGCACGAACGGTGCATTGGTCATACTTTCGGCCCCCGGCGGGGTTTCAGGAACGGCTGAACTGGAAACGCAAGCCGCTGAACTGGCCGCACACATCATTCCTGCCGTAGAGGAGCTTATGGTCACAAACAACAGGACGGGTTCTTTACTATGATAGGCGCGCTGGTATCAAGATTTAAAAAGTATCTTAAGCTCAGGAAGTATGACAGGTTCACGATTGCCGAGTACTTCAGGGAACAGGGTGCGCAGGTTGGTGAAGGCTGCAGCATCATACCGCGCAAGCTCGGCACAGAACCCTATCTCGTCAAGATTGGAAACCG
>JAPKGY010000104.1 GCA_026647385.1 Phycisphaerae bacterium
CTCGCCGTGGCCAAGATCGAGAAATACGCGGTCAGCGAATCGGGCGATACGGTCGAGATCGTCGAGCGCCCGCACGGCGGGAATACGGATCGAGCCCCCAGTCGTAGCCCAGCACCTGTTCGACCGAGAGGTGGGGCAGGAAGCGGCGCACGAAGGGCTCGACCGCCTTCGGATCGTTGAGATCGACCTTGCCGTCGACGGGCGGGCCAAAGGCGACCAGCACGCCCCCTTCCTCGCCCGGCTGCTCGGTGAAGACCATCGTGAACAGCTCGGTCTCGGGCGCGAAGAAGAGCAGCGTCTCCAGCCGGCCCTTCACCTTCAGATAGAGCTTGTGCCCCTTGCCCGCATGGTGCTCCTTCGCCATCGCGGTCTTGCCGGGCCGCAGCGGCGGCGAGAACTCGATCTGGCCGACCGTGTTCACCGGCACCGCGACGACGGCGAAACGGGCGGAGATGCGCTCGTCCGCCTCGGTCACCAGGCTCACGCCCGCGGCGTCCTGACGCAACTCCGCCACCGCGGTCGACAGGCGCACGTCGAAGCCGCCGTCCTGCGCCATTCGCTCGATCAGCGCCGCGGTGCCGTCCTTCAGCTTGTAGCGCGCGCAGCTGTAGAGCAGCCGCGCCGCATCGCCATCGACCAGCGACCACCAGCGCAACATCTCGGTGTAGGCGCCGGTCGCGGTCGGGCCGTGGCAGTTGGTGGCCATCATCGCGTTCATCAGGTCACGCTGCGCCGGGCTCATCTCGATGGCCGCCATGCGGTCGGCGATCGACAGATGATCGAGCTTGCGCCCGACGGCCGACAGGCCCGGCATGAACGGTCGCTCGAAGACCGTGCCCGCGTCCGCATGAAAGCGCTTCAGGGCGTCCTCGAGCAGGGCCCAGTTCTCCATCACCGGGATCTCCAGCACCTTGCCCTCGGACATCCACAGCACGCGGTCGGGATGGGCGACGCCCGGCGTCTCGGCGATCTCCATGCCGTAGCGCATGACCTCGGCCCACACGTGGGGCTGGGTGTAGTGGATCCAGGTGCCGCCCAGTTCCACCTTGCGCTCGCCGAAGTTCGCATGGAAGGTGCGCCCGCCGAGACGATTACGCGCCTCGAGCAGCACCACCCGGGCGCCGCGGTGGGCGAGTTCGCGCGCGGCAGTGACTCCCGCGAAGCCGCCGCCCACCACCACCACGTCGTAGCCGGGCTGCGCGGGCGCCGCAACGACGGCACCCGCCGGCAACGCCGAAGCGGCCGCGGCCGCCGACGCAAACTTGAGGAATCGCCGCCGCGCACTGCCACCGGCACCCGCGGCCGGCGCCGCGCAGGTCTTGTCTTCCATGATCTCCGATCTCCTCCGTCGCCGCAGTCCGTGCTCGGAAGTGAGGGCCCGCGGCGTGTCGCGCTCGCACCACCTGGCCGAGTCGTGATGTGGAGATTAAGAAGACCGATGAACAGGACGGTATCCGCAATCGGCACGGAAATGCCGACGCAGCGCAGCAAACGCTCACCCGAGGCCGTGCAGCGTACTCAGGCCTTGGCGTCGACGCGTCTCCGAGGGCCGTTCGCCAAACAGGGCCCGGTAATACGCCGCGAACCGCGGCATGTGCCAGAAGCCCCAGCGCGCCGCGATCGCGGCGATGGGTTCGTCAGGGCAAGCGACCGGAACACGAAGTTCCCGCCGCACCGCGTTCAGACGCACATTGCGCAGGAACTCCACCGCCCCCATCCCGGCGAGATCCTCGAACGCGTACTGCAGCGAGCGCCGCGACACCGCAAGGCTGCGGCAGACGTCGGCCACATGGAGCGGCTCGCTCGGGCTCGCGAGCGCCTGCTCGCGCACCTTGCGCACGATCCAGGCCTTCACGCTCGGACGCAGGTCCGCCGTCGGGCGCTCCGAGGCCCGATCCAGCGTATCGAGCATCAGCGACAGGACGCAGTCGCGCATCGCCGCCCTGCTCGCCGGAATCTCCAGCAGGCCGGGCTGGCGGCGGGCCACGACGACGATCTCGATCAGCGCGCGGCGCAACATCCCGGCACGCCTCGGCTGCTGCTGGAGAAACGGGCGCTGCAGCGATGCCTCCGCGGTCCGCGGCGAGTCGCTGGCGGCAAATCCGCACAGCAGGGATTCGGACACCGTCGCCGAGACGATATCCATGCGCTCGCGGGAGAAGATCTCGAAATCTCCGCCGCCCGGAAGCCACGACACCGCCCCGTCCTGGATCGGAACGCCGCAATACATGCCGGCGCCGCCGCCTGCCACCGGAATGCCGAGCGACACCATGCCCGCCCGATTGCTGCCTGCGGTCCACACCGAGCGGTTGCCCGTCTCCCACAGGACCTCGAGGCCGTCGTCGATCCACAACTCCTCCGCGCCGCCCTCGAAGCAGCCCGGTGCGAGCTGCTCGTAGGTCGCATTCCAGGCAAGCAGCCCCCTGCCGAAATCGCTCACGTCGCCCACCTGGACAGGCCCGGGCAGGCCCGCCGATACCGGGGCCGCATCGGGTGCCGCGGGCGGCAAGGGCGAGCAAGCGGGTGTGGGCATCGGCGCTCACCAGGCGGTGGGGCGAACAGACGGTGGCGGGGCGGGATGAGGTGCGCCGGCGGGCCGCGTCCCCACGCCTGCCGCGCATCGGCAAGCGATCCGCGCGCCCTCGTCCTGGCGAGGGCCGCCAGGTTTGCCCGCGCCGCGCGCTCCGCCTGTTAGAATTTCACGCTTGTTCAACCCCGAGTCGAGCGACCGATGGGCCGTGGCAACGACGAAACGAGCGCGCAGACCCCGCCGGAGGGCATCACCTTCGGGATGCTCCCCGAGCTGATCGGCTACCGCCTGCGCATCGCGCAAATCGGCATCTTCCGCGACTTCTGCACGAGCATGGACGAAGCCGAGATCACCCCCACCCTGTTCGGCGCCGGCCGATCGCGCGGGCGTACGCCAGGATCGTGTCGTGCTTGCGGGCGAACCACTTTCGGCTGAGCCCGCCGGTGCGGTAGGACCAAACGATCTCGTTCAGGAAGTGGCCATATCCGAAGATTTCATCGAGGACCACCTTGACGTAGTGGACGGCGTGCCAGTCGAGGTGAACGTACAGGGATCCGGAAGGCTTGAGCAGGCGGCGCATCTCCTCCAGTCGCGGCCGGAGAAATGCAAGGTAGCCCTGTATCCCCGCCGGCCAGGTGTCCGCGAAGGTGTGGTCGCCGGCCGACGGCCTGCGTTCCTTGCCGGTAAAAAACGGCGGGTCAACGTAAATGAGGTCGATGGAGCTTTCAGGGAGCGTACGCATGAAGCGCAAATTGTCGGCCCGAGCGATCCGACGGATGGGCAGCGGATCGCGCGGGCCGAGTGTTCGACGGAATCGGTGGCGGTTACGACTTCGTGCTGTCCGGCTCGATGCCAAGGGCGTCCATTCTCCGGTAGAGTCGGCTGCGGGAGATGCCCAGCTGCCGGGCGGCTAGGCTACGCCCTCCGCCCGCTCTTCGCAACGCCGTGAGAATGGCCTGCCGTTCAAAATCGGCCAGCAATGTATCGAGGCGAGCCGTCTCGCCCTCGCGTCCGGACCCGAAGCTGCCGCCGGCATGGATCGAGATATCCTCGGCCCGAAGCACCGGTCCGCTGCCCGCCGCGAACGCCGCCTCGATCACGTTCTGGAGTTCCTGGGCGTTGCCGGGCCAGTCGTGAGCCTCCAGCCGCTGCCAGACGTCCGAACCAACCTCGCGCACCTGGCGCGTCGACTGCTGGTTCAACGTCCCAATGAACTGCTCGACCAGCAGCGGGATATCCTCCTTGCGCGTCCGCAGCGGGGGCGTCTCGATCGTGATCACGGTCAGGCGCTGGAGCAGATTGTCGCGCAGGCGGTTCGACACGTACAGGTCCTGCACCGAACGGTCAGCGGCGGCGATCAGCCGGATCTGCACGGGCACCGGATCAACCCGGCCCACCGGACGGATCTCCTTATCCTGCACGACACGCAGCAGCTTGGCCTGCACGTCGTCGGGAAGCATCTCGATCCCCGAAATGTACAGGGTGCCGCCGTCGGCCACCAGAACGTAACCGGGATACTCGCGCCCCTCGTGCACGCCTCCGAACAGCTCGACATCGACGCGGTCCTTCGGAATCGACGCAATGCCGACACACACGAACGGGCCGTCCTTCTGCAGGCCGTTGTAATGAATCGTCCGTCCGATCATCTCCTTGCCTGTACCCTTTTCACCACAGATGAGCACGGGGCTCGAGTTGCTGCACGCCGACCGTGTCTTGTCGAGGACAAGTCGCATGGCCGGTGACTTGGTGACAATACTCACGAATCCGTAGCGGTCGCGCATCTGTTTGCGCAGCGTCTCGACTTCGTTGCGAAGCCCTTCGACCGTCTCCCGCCACGTGTCTTCCCGCTGCTTCGACTCGGTTACGTCGCGCATCACGCCCACAACGTAGCTCGGCTTCTCGCCGGGCCGATTGCGCAGCGGCGTGAAGAGCGTTTCCACCCAGCGCTGCTCGCCGCCCTTGGTCGTGATGCGAACAAGCTGGCGGCATGAGACTTGGTCGCCGTCCAGGATGCTTCGTGCGCCGCACAGTTTGTTCGCCAGCACCCGGCCGTGCTCGTCGCGGCACTCGGTGATCTGCCAGCAGGTGTACGGCGAGGACAGAACCTCCTCGGCCGAGTAACCGGTCAAACGCTGGCACCCATTGTTGAAAAAGACAAATCGTTGCTGGTCATCGATCACAAACAACCCGTCCTGGGTATTGGCCAGCATCTGCTCCAACGTGATTTGTTCGCGCACCTGTGTCATAACACACCCCCATCTTTCGAGAGCATTGATACATTAAAGTCTGAGCAATTGTAAGAGCGTCCCACACATGGACCAGAAAAATGTTTTTTTTCGCACCGAGCGCCCCGATGACAAGACAGGATCATCCCTCATTGTCGGCCGCCCCCTCGGGACAGTCTGACCCGGGTGAAACGTCCCCGCCCGATGACCATTGGCAAGTCGGCCCGGACCTGTTATGATGCCGGCTTCCACGCCGAAGTGGCGGAATTGGCAGACGCGCGGGATTCAAAATCCCGTCCCCGCAAGGGGGTGTGGGTTCGATTCCCACCTTCGGCAGTAATCCATAAGTTATTTTGAATACAGAGGATACGGAAAGACGGCGCCGGGTGTTATGGTCTGACCTCGCCCGCCGCGAAACGTTCGATCGCCTCGGCGATCGCGCGGCGCCGGGCATGGATGGGGCGCGAATCGAACGTCCAGTCCCTCATCGATGCGCTGATCGCCTCTGGAACCTCCAAGAGCCTTTCAGCGTTCGCGAGAGCCTCGGAATTCGTGACGGTTTTCACGGAGTTCGTTCTGTTTTTCACGGAGTCGACGGCGGATTTCAGGAGGTTCAGGTAATCGACGTCCTCGATACCGTCGCGCAGAGCCTCCAGGCGCAGGCTGCTCACCGGCGGGTCGAGTACGGGCTTGTCACTCCCGGAGGCTGCCGATAGAGGTGGATAGAGTAATCGTCCATCTCCATTGCCCCAGAACGCCTGGGTCCCCTCCGGCTGGCCGTAACCCGTGCGATAGGCCATCGCATCCGCGTAGGGATTCTGCAGGGAGTTCGGAAAGGCGGTCGGGCTGGTCCAATAGACGGTCTCCCAGATGAGTACACCGCGGATGTTGCGCTGCCACGTCTGCCACAGCCAGACGCGCAGGGCGGTGGCGGGGTGATCGGTGAACAGCGTGCAGTACGGCTGTTTGGGCCCCGTGCAGACGTACCACCAGAACTGATTTCCCCCGGCCATCAGCGGCTCCGCCTCCTCCGGCTTGAAATGATGCGAGATCGGGCACCAGAGATTGACGACGTCGGTCAGTTCCTTGACGGGTTCCTCGGTCAGGAGGCGGCGGATCTTCGGGGCGTACTTTTTCAGACGTGCCATGCCGTCGCGAACGAAGGCATAATCCTTCTCGTCGGGCTCGTCGAACCAGTAGACGTACGCGAGATCCAGCCACCCCTTCTCATCCAGGTGGCTCTGGATCTGTTCGAGCATGCTGCGCATCATGGCTTCGTACCGCGGCGTGCCCGCCTTGCAGCCGGCCAGTTCGCCCTCGGCTCGTTCGTGGAACGTGCCATGGCCCATCCCCGGCAGGCTGAGCATGAAACTGGTGATGTGATACTCGCGAATCGCCCGCTCCATGGCGGCGTCGAACCGCGAAAAGTCGATTTCACAGCGCGGCGGGTCGGCCTCGGCGTCGAACCTGTATTGGATCGGATCGAACGGGTTTGGTGTGTAAGGGCTGATGCGGTGGTCGGCGAAGGCCTGGAGGTATTTCGCGTACACCGCCCGCTTGTCCTCCTCGGTCTTGAGGCCATGGTACTGCGCGATCCGCCCGACCCCGAGGCCGAAACCGCTTTGGGTGAAGGGTCGGTCCGGCAGGACAAAGTCCCAAACGTGCAGTTCGACGGCGACCTCGGCGACAAAGCCCGCCGCCTCGAGCGTCACCGTGCCGCGATAGTCGCCCGCGGCGGCGTCCGCCGGCACCTGAACGAGCAGCCACAAAGGCTGATTGCGATTGGCTTCCACGTCGATGGGCGCGTCCAGCGGAGGCAGCGGGTCGGGCCATTCATCGGCCAGCCCCAGCTTGTCGGTGGGCACGTGCGCCCGAACATAGGCAACCTGGAGCAACTGAATTCTGTCGAGACCGATGACGGCGCCGCCGGGGCCGGTCAGCGGCGACGACTTGGCGGTGAGACCGACGAGTGGCTTACCGGGCCGAACGACGATCTGAGCGGCTTCGAACTCGTTGCGGGCGGCCTCCAGGCGGACGGCCGGTCCGCGGTCGCGAGGCAGTGCCCGCTGCTTCGCGACCTTGCGGGTCGCGTCACACCACCACACCGCGATCTCGCCGGTCGACGCCGGCAACAGTTGCCCGTAGTCAGCCGCATAGAAGAACAGGCCCCCCACCGTGCGGGCGTTGGCGTGAGACGGACACCAGGCCGGTCCGCTCGTCGGCGCCGCCGCGGTCGCAAGGTCGTGATTGAACCCCGCAAAAGCCGTCAAAACGAGAAGCAGACCGTGTGCACGCATTCCCATGGACCACCTCGTCCGCTAATGATGCTTCATTTCCAGAACAGCCCTGCGACACCGGCGTCGGGCGACCACCGGTTTGCCGGCCGCACGCGACGCCAATCCCCGCGGCGGAAGATGAGAGCGATAGCATGGATCCCCGCCCGAGGGGTCTCGCCGTCATGTTACTCGAATCCCCGCCGTCGTCGACCCCGGCAAAGGCCGCGTTCGCGCTCATGCGGCCCGCGGATTCAGACGATGGAGAAACACGGCAGCCCCGCCTCCCGGGCGGCGGTGGAAACCGGTTGAAACCCAGGTCCTCGCCCCGAACAGGGAGAAACGAAATGGCCCTTATCGCCTGGTCCGCGGGCCTCAGCGTCGGCGTCCCCGACATGGACAGCCAGCATCAGAAACTGATCGCCATGGTCAACGAACTCCACGAGGCCATGACCCGCCGCCAGGGCAGGACCGTTCTGAGTGGTCTGCTCAACAGGCTGGTCGCATACACGGCCAGTCACTTCAACGCTGAGGAGCAGTTCATGCAAGGCGTGGGCTTCCCGGGATATACCGAGCACAAGCGGTTGCACGATGAATTGACCGCTCAGGTGATGGCTCTCAAGAAGCGCGTCGAGACGGGTGAGACAGCCGTCACCCTCGAAGTCATGAGCTTTCTGGAGAAATGGCTCAAAAACCACATCCTGGGCGTCGACGGACAGTACGGCCGGTTTGCCAAGACACGCGCGTCGGCCGTCGCCGGTTAGCCATACCCCGCCGGCCTGGCCGTCGGGCTCGGCGCCGGCTGAGCGGGTTCCTCGCCACACGCCCGGAATTCGTCGAGTCGAACGAGGATTCCCGTCGCCCGGGTTCCGGGTCCATACCTCCCATTCCCTGTACCTCTTTTACACTCTCGTCGTACCCACCCCGACCCGGCGCGCCCCCCTCAGGCAAACCATCCCCCTCGGACGGAATTGCCAGCCTGCGAAAAGCTTTCGCCCCAATTGGGGCAATCACCACCCCCATACACGGCTAACACACCGATTGCACAAACGCTTTAGAGCAACCCTGTCCCGGGACCGTGCTGCATCCATAACTCATTCTGCCATAGTGGTTTGGCACCTCAAGGTACGACCCGGCCCTGC
>JAPKGY010000105.1 GCA_026647385.1 Phycisphaerae bacterium
GCCGTCTTTTGGGGAATAATCGCCGCCGGTGTGATCTTCACTGGGATCATCTGGGGGTGTTGTCGGCGGCGTACACGATTTCACCGCCCCGGACGCCGAGTCCGGCCAGGCCTGCGGAGCCTGCCACGTGCCGCATATTCAGGCGGTGCGCGCAGCCGCTACGCCACCGGCCACGCAACCCGCGACGCGGCCCAGCCCGGAGCCGTTCCGCGTGGAAGACCAGCGGAAAGTGTTTCTGCCGAACCGTTATACACCCGGGCCCGCCAGCCTGATCTGTCTCGGATGTCACGACGGGACGATCGCGACTTCCACGATCGGCTCGTCGCATGCGATGCTGGCCGGCGTTCGCGAAGGATTCAAAGTGCCTGAGGGCTTCATCCGGCGGGATCACCCGATCGGAGTACCTTACCCGAGCGACCGGCGCAAGTATCACCCCCGAGCACTCGTGGAAAACGGCGGCGTGCGACTGCCGGCCGGCAGAATCGAATGCGTCTCCTGCCACGACCCGCACAACGAGTCGGGTGTGGCCAGGTTGCTGATAAAGTCGAATCGGCGAAGTGCATTATGTCTGACATGCCACATGAAATGAATCTCTTTCGACGGCCACTCAACAAGACCGGCGAAAGGAGACCGCAAAGAGCCGCGGGCTTCAGGTCGCCAGGGCGACTCGCCCGTGGCGACCCGCGCGGCTGCTCGAATAGGGCAGTACACACCTTCTCCCTTGTCTGCGCTCACCGGGTGATAGTGGCGATCGTATTGGGCGCGATCAGCCTCGAACAGATCGGTTGCGCGCCTCCCCGAGAACCCGCCGGCATCACGCGCCAGCCCATCATGCTCCCCGCGACGGACGCTCTGCCGCAACTCTGGATCTACGGCGATCTGAGTCGGTCCCTGCCCGACTTTGACGCCACCCCGCTGGTCGAACGGTTCCTCTACGGTCCGAACGATTACGGCAAGACCGCCTTGCGCAATCCGCAGGGCATGACCGTGGTCGGCCGGCGGCTGCTCATCTGCGACCAGGGTTACCAGAGGATTCTGTCGATCCGCCTCGACACGGGCAAAAGCACCTTCTGGTCCGAGGAGGATCGCTCGCCGCGATGTCCGGTCGACATCACCCACGATGCGGGCGGCGGTGTCTACGTTGCGGATACGACATCGCGCGCGGTGCTGGTCTACGACCTCGCAGGCCGCTACGTGGAGGACCTGGTCCCGCCCGCCGACGCCCTCCATGCGTTCCGGCCTTGTTCCCTGTACGTCCGAGCGGATATCCTTTATGTGGGCAACCTCGCCGCCGGTCGCATCGAACGATACGATCTGAGGGAGCGACGATGGCTGGTTCCGATCCGGATACCCGCCGGTCGCGGAGTGGTGGCGGCCCCGACCGGGCTCGCCTTCACCGCCGACGGGACTCTGTTAGTCGCCGACGCGATTCAAGGCAGCCTGCTCCGGCTGGCGCCCGACGGAGGTTGGCTCGGGCCTCTCGCCGGTCGTGGACGCGGGCCGGGTGAATTGATCCGTCCCAAGCAGGTCTGCTGCACGCCCGATGGGATGGTTTTCGTGTCCGACGCGGGCAGACAGTCGGTCCAGGTGTTCGATGCCGAGGGCAAACCGTTCGTGGAGATTCACGAACGCGCGAACGAATGGGCGGGTTGGACCATGCCGATGGGCCTGCTGACCGTAAGCGAGCAGGACCTTGTCGCCCTGGAGCTTGCGAACGTGCGGGAGGGCAGCGTGAAGCCGGATTCGTACGTGATCGTTTCCGATTCGTTGGGCCCGGAGTCGCTGACGCTGATCGGAGTCGTTACCGGCCAATCGCGGGTGAGGGCGGATGAAGAGTAACGACTATCCAATCTGCAGCCTGATGGTCCTCGCCGCGGGAGCAACGGCGCAGGTCACAATCGCTCCGGGCCAGAGTTCGTTCGCCCCCGCGACGCAGCTGAGTCCGGCCACGCAGCCGGCCGACGCCCCCGGGGCCGAGCAGGCCGCCCACGATTCGGCTTCAACGACTCCGGCGGCAAGCCAGCCCCTCGAAGGCCTGTACGAACCGCACAAGATGCTGGACGCCTCCGTGCACGGACGCGAAGCCTGCCTGCTGTGCCATCTGCCCACGTTCACACCGGACCTCCGCGGGACTCGCACCGGCCACGCGGGACTGCGCGCGGAGAGCATAAGCCTTTGTGCCGGCTGCCACTCGCAACACATCGATTATTTCGAGCCCGGGCACATCGGCCTGACCGTAACCCCGGCCATCAAGGCGCGCCTGACTCGATCCGCGGCGTCATCCCAGCCGGCCGATCGCCCCCTCCACCGGTCCTCCACACGGCTGCCGCTCGGCGAAGGCGACCGCATTGTCTGCGTGACGTGTCACAACCCCCACCCGCGGGGTCTTTTCCCGACGGGCAGCGAGATGAGCGAAGGGGCGATGTCCGACGATTCCTCCAACCCGCTGGCCTTGAGAGGGCCGGCCAAGGACGTGTGCCGTGTCTGCCACCCATACTGAAGGATCACCCGCCGGGACCCCGCGCACGCCGCGACGCATCGCGATCGTCGCGGTGCTGGCGTTGCTGGTTTCGGCCGGCGTCCTGCCGGCCGAGGTCGAGAACTGCCTGAGCTGCCATCGTTACCGCGGACTGGCCAGGCCGGACCCGAAGACCGGCCTCGTGCAGCTTTATCACGTCAATCCGAATTACTACGAGTCCGCGCTCGGGCCACACTCCCGATTGCGCTGCACCGACTGCCACGAACCGCGCGAGGTCGGCATCGTCCCCCACCAGAACGTCAGCCCGGTGGACTGTGCCCGAACCTGCCACCTGACGAGTCCGAACCGGGCCGAGGTCCGCTTCTCACACGCGGGCATCGCCGCGATGCTCCCGTGGTCCGCCCATCGCCCCGCGGTCCTGGACCGCTGCAATGAGCTGCTGGGAGAACCGCTGCGCCCCGGCCAATCGCGCTGCCTGCTGTGTCACGGCGAACCCACGTTCCGGCACGGCGCACAGGGCTCGCTCGAACTGGTCGCGCCAATCGACCGCTGCGACGCCTGCCATGCGGACCAGCTTCCGCTCGATACCACCTATGCCTTCTGGCACGTCCAGGCCCGGACCCGCTCGGCTCGAAACCCGCGACACCTCACCGCCTCCTGCGCCCGTTGCCACAGCCACACCCGCATCCACGAGGAATTCCGGCTTCCCGACTCGGTCGGCAGCTACCTGGCCAGCTTCCACGGCAAGGCGATGCAGCTCGGCAGCCGGACGACCGCGGTCTGCCTCGACTGCCACGTCGGGCCGATGCAAAACGTACATGGAATGCTCAAGCACGGCGACCCGGGCGCGCCGACCCACCCCGAGCGGCTCGGCTATACCTGTCGCAGCCCCGGCTGCCACCCGACGGCCGGAGTGCGGATCACCTCCGCCGGCGTCCATCTCGAACTCGCCCGGGGCGAGGGAGCCGAGTACCTCATCGGGGTTCTGTTCCTGCTGCTGATCGTCTCGACGTTCGGGCCGTCCGCGCTGCTGCAGATTCTCGAGTTGCTCCAACTGGTCGTCGGCCGGCGGGATCCCCGCCACCGCCGGCGACGGGAACTCGCCCAACAACTCCTCGCTACCCCGCGCGGGCGGGCGGCCCTCTGCCGGTTCACCCCCCACCAGCGCATCCAGCACTGGATCCTGGCGGCCTCCTTCACGCTGCTGGTCCTGACCGGCTTTCCCATCAAATTCGCCGACCGCCCATGGGCGGAATGGCTCGTTCAAGCCATGGGCGGACTGTCCGTCGTCCGATCGCTGCACCGCTACGCGGGAATTGTCCTGCTGGTCGGGGCCGCGGGCCACCTGATCTACGTCACGATCTTCGCCTGGCGACGCAAGCGGGCCACCGGCCAGACGTGGTGGCGCACCATCATGGCCCTACCCATGGTCATGAACGCCGGCGACCTCCGCCAGCTTTATCACCTCGTGAAGTATCTGCTCTTCCTGGAGGACAAACGCCCCGACGCCGAACGATTCAGCCTCGAGGAGAAATTCGAGTACTTCGGCGTGTTCTGGGGCACGGTGCTGCTGGGCGTCACCGGCGTCCTGATGTGGGGCAACGCCTGGTTCACGCAGTACATCCCAGGCCGCCTGCTGACCGTCGCCGTTGTCGTCCACACGTTCGAGGCCTTCCTGGCCCTGCTGCACGTGGGCGTCATCCATCTGATCGGCGTGATCTTCTCGCCGGCGGTCCTGCCCATGTCCCCGGCGATGTTCACCGGCATCACCCCGCCGGACGAGATGGCCGACGCCCACGCCGGCATGCTCGAACGCGTCGCCCGCGAGCTTGGCGTCACGCCCACGGGAGGGCCCAGCCATGAGTGAGCCCCTCACACAAGCACCCGCGTTCGTTCCCGCCGGCCGTCCAGGTCGCCTGCGGAGGACGCTCATCCGAGCCTGGTCGCTCGCCATCATGCTCGTGATCGTGTGGACGACATGGGTCGCGTTCGCGTACCTGATCCACTATGTGTTCACGCCTCCCGAACCACCCGCCTGGCTTCGTGAAAACCAGCCTCCATCCGGACCGGGGGCGCCGTGGTCGCAACTGACGACGGGCGCGGGGCCCGCGCCGCTGACGCCCGCTGGCCACTATCACAGAATCGACCGCTGGTTCCGGCCTGACTCCACTAACTCCTGCCTCGCAAGCGAATGTCACGATACGCTCCCCCACAGGGCTCGCAAGGAAACCCGCGCCTTCGCTAATATGCATTCAACCTTCGCCGACTGCATGCTCTGCCACGACAAAACCGTCACCGGCCCCGCCGACGCGACCTGGATTTCCAAGAGAACGGGTCATCCGCAGCAGCCGCCGGCCGTTCTGTCGCTGATGCGCCGACTCGAAAGCCTCGACGAACCGGCCGCCGGGCAGCAGGCCGCCGCGCCTGACGAGATCGTGGCCCTGCTGAGGGCGACCATCCGAGAAACCGACGGCGATCCTCAACTCGAGCACCTGGCGGCCCGCATCGAGGCCTGCGAGCCGGGCAGTCCCGTGTGGCGGACCGCCATCGACACGTTGAGCGACCGACTGCCCGACCACGCTCGCGGTGCGTACACCGCCAAGCTCGGGCTGAAGCGCGACCCCGCCGAAATCGGAGGTTTGCGGAAACTGAGAGAGCAATTCAAAGCCTCCGGGGACGGGCAAGCGAAAAGACGAATCCTCGATCGGATCCACGAGCGAGTGCTGGACCAACCCCCGTCCTGTCTGACGTGCCACGGAGACCAGCCTGGTCGACTCGATTACGAAAAACTCGGCTACTCGCCCGCCCGCAGCGAGGTGCTCGGGAACCTGCCGGTGGCCAAAGTCGTTCAGCAGACCCGTCAGGGCGAGCCGTTCCATCTCCCCGGGGCGCCCGACGGCCACGCCGGTGCCTGGGACGAGTGAACCGGAATGGACGCACCGGGGGGCCCAGATCCATACCTGAGACCTGCGGAAAACCCCCCACTTTCAATCGGCAGCCGGCGGCCAAAACATCCCAAGCCGGCGATTTCATCGCGGTCTTTCCAAACCATCCCCAGCGCAGCGAGAATGGGGCGCTTGCCATGTTTGCTCGCATCGCGGCCAGACCGATAACCGGGCATGAGGACACTACCGATGCCTGGACGCACCAGCCGCATCGGCTGGACCAGACCCATGGAAACGGAGAATGACCAACCGCCCCCCCATCCTGCGATCTTGTGAATTCACACTCCCGCACTGCCTGCCGCCGGTTCGATGGTCCGCGGGATTTGCTGTATTATCATTACCCTGAGAAGCGCAGCCAGGGGGAGGATCGCGGAGGGGGTTCGGGCCGGAGCGCCCGATCGGCCCCCGCAAAGCGGCTTCTGATCCCCTGCACCGCAGGATGGCGGCCGGTGGTGGTGGATTCGGGTTACCGCCAGGACTGAAACATAATGGGAATTCGATCGTTCCTGAAGGCCGTCGGTTCGCTCTGGCTTGCGGTGGTTTTGCTCATGCTTCTGCTCCTGGCCATGGCATCGGCCACGGCCTTCGAGTCGACGCACGGGATGCAGGCATCTCAGGCCCTCTTTTATAAGGCATTATGGTTCCAGAGCCTGTTGGCGCTGATCGGCCTCAACATGCTGGCGGCCGTCCTGGCGCGATTTCCGATCTCCCGCCGCCAGATTCCGCTGGTCATCGTTCACGGGGCGATCGTCACCATCCTTCTGGGCGCCTGGGTCACCAAGCGATGGGGAATCGACGGCCAACTCGCGATTCGTGAGGGCCAGACCGCATCCGCGTTCCGCGTCGCCCAGGAGAGCGTTACCCTCGAACGCCAGGGCGGTGGCGGACGAGTGGCGGCCGATCTTGACTCACGGCTGGCCCGGGCAACCCATCCGGTCGATCTCGCGGATGGGCCGGTGCTTCGCCTGGGTGACTTCACCGCCACCGTTGCCAGCTACCTCCCCGATACCGACGAGGTCTCCGACGTCCGCGACGACAACCCGGTGCCTAACACCGCCGTCGAAGTCGTGCTCTCGATGGCCGGCGAAGGTCAGGAGGCCGGCCATGGGTCCAACCAGGAAATGAAACAGTGGGTCTTCGCCCGGGATGACGGACACAGCCATAGCCACGGCACCATGAGCCTGCACGTGCTGGACAGCGAGCAGGCTCTGACCGAGGCCCTGGCCAAGGCGCCGGCCACTCAGCCCGCCTCCTCAAAGGGCACGGTCAAGGTGACGATCGACCAGGAGAGCTACGAATTCCCGCTGGAGACGGTGACCACCCAGCCCGCCTCGATCGGCGCCAGCGGCTACAGCGTCCGCGTCCTGCGGTACCTGCCCCACGCGATCGTCGGCAAGAGCGGAATCGAAAACGCATCCGACAACCCGGTCAACCCCGCCATCGAGGCCGAGATCACCGGCCCCAAAGGCTCCTTCCGCCAACTCGCTTTCGCCAAGTTCCCGGACTTCCAGTCGATGCACGGCAAACCCGAGGGGCAGGACGTGAAAATCGTTTTCCAGGCCGGCGAGGACCAGGGCCGACAGGACGAGCCCGTTCGTCTGTACGTCGCGCCCACGGGACGGATGGGCGTCCGCTTCACCACCGAG
Source organism: Phycisphaerae bacterium (assembly GCA_026647385.1). Taxonomy (GTDB): domain Bacteria; phylum Planctomycetota; class Phycisphaerae; order UBA1845; family PWPN01; genus JAPKGY01. The sequence continues at coordinate 7,071 of JAPKGY010000105.1, forward strand.
GACCGCCAGACCCGATCCATGGAACTCACCCTGGGCAAGCCCGTTGAAACGCCCTGGCCGGGCATTCGTTTTGAGGTCCGCCGGCGGTTCGATCGCGCCCGCATGGCGCATTCGGTCGTGCCCGCGCCCGAGGTTCGCGAGAACCCCACGCCCGCGCTGCTGGTTAAAACCTCTCGGCAAGGCCGCGAGGAACGCGTCTGGTTGCGGAAGGACGACCCCCAAGCCGTCACCGTGGACAACGTTCCGTACGTCCTGACGTTCTCGGACAAGGCGATCCCACTGGGCTTTGAGGTGACCCTGGACCGCTTCCGCGTCGGCCGATACCCGGGCACCGAGCGTCCGCGCTCGTTCGAGAGTCACGTGACGTTCAATGACCCCGCCCAGGCCGCCCGGATCAGCCGGGTCATCAGCATGAACGCTCCCGCGACCCACGGCAGCTACACGCTCTATCAGGCCAGCTATCACCGCGATCAGGGCGGCCGGTCGACGAGTGTGCTCAGTGTTTCCTGGGACCCGGGTCAGCCGATCGTGTTCGCCGGCTATATCAGTCTGTTCGTCGGCCTGTTGTGGGCCTTGGCCCAGCGCGTGGCGGACAAGCGCCGGAACCGGTCGGCGAATAACGGCGCTCAGACCGCCGGGGAGGTCGTCGTCTCATCATGAACGCCGCAATGCTCCTGGTCACTACCGCTCTCATCGCCGCCGCCGGCAACCCGGCGGACAAGCTGGCCGTGCCCTTCGACCTTCGGGACGTCCGCGCTCTCATCGTGCAGCACGACGGGCGATGCATGCCTCTCGATACGCTCGCCCGCGACATCGTCGATACCGTCGGCGGGCGATCACTCAGCTCGCGCCACGATCCGGTGCTCTGGCTGCTCGCCTGGACCTTCGAGCCCGACGCCTGGAAGAGTCAGCCGTTGATTCCCATCCGCAACGCTCAACTGCGCGAGGAACTCGCCCTGCCGGCGGACAAGACCGTGTTCGCCTACAACGACCTGGTCCGACACCAACGGCTTCAGGAGGTTCTTCGCCAGATCTCCAACCTCCCAAGCGGCCAGAAGCTCGACCCGCTCCAGTCCAAGGCGCGGGACAT
>JAPKGY010000106.1 GCA_026647385.1 Phycisphaerae bacterium
GTAATTATACCCTGGAATATAGTCATGGAGTTTTGGGAAAAGTGACACTCTGCAATCACTCTCACTCTCAAAAAGCAGGTGTGAGACATGTGAATCCTGTGAGCAGGACCGAAGCGTGATACTGTGGGATTCTGGCACCGCACAAGCCCGCTCCACGGCGCGCGGGGACATGCAGTTTGGAGCCACGGTCTTTACGCCCGACGGCGCGATGTTGATTACCTCGATCCACCACGGCACCGTCGTCGAGCTGCGCGATACCGGGACGATGGCAATACAGGATACGATCACATGCAGCCACGGCGAGATCATGGGCCTGGCTCTTTCTCCGGATGGCCGCATTCTGGCGGTGGCGTGTTACGATCGGGCGGTCGAACTGTGGGACCTCGCGGCAAGGCGGCGAGGGAGCGTGCTCGCGGGCCACAAAGACCAGGTGACCGCCGCGGCCTTTTCACCCGATGGAAGGCTGCTGGCGACCAGCAGTTGGGATGGCACAGCCATGTTGTGGGAGGTGGCCACCGGGCGGCAGCTTCTCACGCTGAGCGGCCACCTGCGCGGGCTCTTCTGCGTGGCCTTTTCGCCCAACGGTACCACCCTGGCGACCTCGGCCTGGGACGGAGTGGTGAAGTTGTGGGACCCGGTCACGGGGCTCGAGCGGATGACCCTGCGAACGGATGCCCGGGCTCTGTGGTGCGTCGCGTTCTCTCCCGACGGTTGCACGTTGGCGGCCGGGGGACGTGACGGGATGATCTTCTTATGGGAGGCCGAGCCGGAGGGAAAGTAGCGCGCTGCACCCCGCCGTCCGGACAGATCCGCATCTCGACGCGAATCCAATCATCCCTATCCCACCCGCATACGGAAAACGCGGAATGGTGCGACACGCGACCTCGCGGCACGCAATCGGCCATCGGCAGGCAGAGGAAACACCGCGGGGGAACCCCTTCCAAGGTCAGCGCGGGATTGCTTCGGAAACCAAAACGTGCATAAAAGGCCGGAGCGCCGACCAGGACACAACCCTCGGCACCCAGGCTGCGTATAACTCTCATTCCCTCCTCGACCAGACTCTTGCCAATGCCCTGCCTCTGAGAGGCCGGCAACACCCCGACCGGACCGAGGGCGAGCCACCTGCAATCCAGGCCGTTGATCTAAGTGGGTGAGAAGGCCACGTGGCCCACGACGCTCCCATCGACCTCCGCGACCAGTCCGACCGTCGGGGCATCGGCCGCTCGCAGCGCCTCGACGATCAGATTCTCGGTCTGATGGCTGTAGGCATGGCTCGCGAATGCCGCGAGCAGGAGGTCCCGGATGGCGGGATAATCGTTCGGCGATTCGGGACGGATAATCATGGGATGGCCTCCATCCGCGATTCGGATATTCCATTCAAGTTCGGGGTCGGCGGCGCCGGCGGCGATGGGGTGACGAATCCGCGATCCAGGGCGGCGATGACGGCTTCGGCGCTCAACCGTTCCGGAAGGACCACGTAGTCAGCCCCGAGATCGTACAACTCACGCTCCTGCTCCGTTGAAGTGGCGGTCACGATGATCCTCGCGTGAGGGTTGATCCGGCGAAGCATCTTGAGCAGCCGGGCGTTGTCGATACCGCGGAGGAAATCGTCCGAAATGGGCACGACCAGGACCCCGGCCTGCTCGACGCCTCCGTGTTCCAGGGTGTCCAGGTGGCTGATGTCGCCGTAGATGAACGGCACGCCCAGCGCTTCAAGCTGAGGGCGAAGCGCGGGGTTGAAGTCGATCACCCCGACGGGCACGCCGCGCTCGACCAGTGTGCGAACGAGAAACGTCCCCGTGCGGAAGCAGCCGACCAGCATCACGCCGTTCTCGTCGTCGAGGCTCGGCTCATCCGGTTTATGCTCGCCGGAAAGGGGCCCTCCTCGCCTGCTCAGCCATCGCACCGTATGGCGGGCGATGGGATGGCTGAACTGCAGCAGGTAGGTGGACAGTGTGGAGGTGACCAACAGCAGGATGATGACCAGCGACACGGAGTCCGAGCCGATGTGCCCGTACTGGCTGGCCCCGAGGAGAACCACCACCAGGCCGAACTCGCCGCTCTGGGACAGGTGAATCGAGCTCAGGATGCCGACGCGGTCGTCGTAGCCCACGAAACGAACCATGGGCCAGACCGTCAGGACCCGGCTGGCGATCACAATGAGAATGATCGCCGCCGCCAGGGCCGCCTGTCCGCCGGTTGGAATATCGAGAAGCATGCCCAGCGACACGAAGAACAGGGTGACGAAGAAATCCCGCAGCGAACGCACCTTGGCCACCACGTCAATCGTATACGGATACTGAGCCATGCTGACCCCGGCGATGAGGGCGCCCATGGCTTCGGAAAAGCCGAGCAGAATAGCCGCGTAACAGACCGCGAAACACCAACTGATCGCGCTGAGGAGCAGGACCTCGGGCGTCTTGGCCACCCATCTGAACGTCAGCGGCAGCACGTAGCGGCTGATGGCGACGGCGCCGACCAGCAGGAGGAACCCCTTCAGCAAGGCCAGTCCCATGACGGCGATCGGCCAGGATTGGGTTCCGCCCAGGCTCGGCTGGATCGCCAGCACGGCGATGGCCAACACGTCCTGCAGAAGCAGGACGCCCAGCGTCACCCGCCCGGGAAGCGTGCCAAGCTCGCTGCGGTCGCTGAGCAGCTTGACCGTGATCATCGTGCTGGAAAACGCACCGGCTATGCCCAGGTACGTGCACTGCATCGCGTTGCTGCCCAGCAGCCTGCACACGACGAATACCAGAATGAACGAGCCGATCACTTGAACGAGGGTAATCAGGGCTGCTTTTCTGCCGGTGGACAGGAGCTGTTGCAGATCGATCTCCAGGCCGACGATGAACAGCAGAAACGCCAGGCCCAGTCGGGCGAGCGTTTCGATCGGAGCTGTGTCGGCCACCCAGCCCAGGCCGAGCTTGGGGCCGATCGCGATACCCGCCGCGATATAGGCCAGCAGCAGCGGCTGGCGGGCGACCCGAGCCAGGTAAGCCAGCACGGTCGCGGCCACGATGGCCAGTCCGATCGCGATGGCCAGATCGCCACGCGGGCCATGCGCCCCTCCGGATACGGACCCCAGCAGCAGGGGGCAGACGTCATGAAGAGTGAACAGACGCATGGCCAAACATCATATAGGCGAATGCGCGGGAGCGCCTAGGGCCCGGGCGAAGAAGCGCACGGCCGCTCTGCTCGCGCGAACGCCCGCAGCCCGCCGGAAAAAAGCCTGGTGGACCGTCTTGCTGTCGGGCGCTACTCGGGCGAGACTTTTTGGAGAAGCATGTGCGCACCTCACGCGGATCCTGGATGAGAAGCTTCCGGTCCGCGATCAAGACGCATCGGCACAGTTCGGATCCGGCAGCTGGTTCTTGCCGCAGTAGCACCGCTGGAGGATGCCAAAATCGGACTGATCCACATCGTCGTCGTTATCGAAGTCACTGCCCTCGCAGCCCTCGCCCAAGGGTACTGCCGGCGCGGAGACGCAGGCAGCGAAGAGGCTGAAGTCCTCGTGATCCACGTCCCCGTCCTGGTCGAGGTCCGGCGGCACGATCGTCACGGGTGCGAACTTCATGACAAACGCATCGTCGCCACCAAGATTCGTGATTCCATCAAGGTTGCCGTTCGTTGTGCCGGTCAGGAAGATAGCTCCGTCGGCGGTGGTGGCGATGCCCCTGGCCCACTCATTACCCTCGGTACCGATTTGTTTGGTCCACAAGCGGGCACCCATGGGGTCATACTTGGCCAGAAAAAGGTCCAGCCAGCCCAGATGCTCATTTCCGTCGAGCGGTCCCTCCACCGCCCCCGCGACGTGCACATTCCCGTCAGCCCCGACCGCTATGCCCCAACCTTGATCGTGCTCATTGGTGCCGACGCCGGGCGTCGACCCGAACTCTCTTCCCCAGAGCTCGTTTCCATCCGGGTCGAACTTGGCCACAAAGACCTCGCGCCCGCCGTTCGGCGGAGCGTAGAGTGGGCCCGTGGTGTACCCGGAAAGGTAAATGTTTCCAACCGTGTCCGTCGCGAGGGAGTAACCGTGGTCCTTGTTGAACGTGCCCCACTGCCTCAACCAAAGCCGGTTGCCGTTCGTATCATACTTCGCCAGGAAAGCGTCCCCGTTGGCCAGGTAGGGGTTACCTTCGATACCGCCCGAAGCATAACCCGTGACGAAGACATTCCCCGCGGCGTCACAGGCGATCGCCCAGGCTTCATCGATTTCGGGCGAGCCGAACAACCGGGTCCACAGGCGGTTTCCGTCCGAATTGTACTTGCAGATGAAGACGTCCGCCGTCCCCACGCGGGTCTGGCCGTGGAGGTTGCCCCGAACATAACCGGTTATGTAAACATTGCCCGGGACATCCACGGTGACTGCCTTGCCTTCGTCGTCCTGGCTTGCCCCGATCTGCCTTGTCCAAAGCCAGTTACCGTTCGGATCGAACTTCGTCAGGAAGATGTCCCAATTCCCGAGGTGTGACTGGCCGTCCAGGGGGCCGCCGGTGTAACCCGTTGCGTAGATGTTTCCAGAGGCATCGGTGGCGACGCCGTATGCGAAATCGCGCTCGCTGGTTCCCCGCTGCCTGCCCCACAGGCGGTTTCCGTTCGGGTCATACTTGGCGACGAACAGGTCGTAGCGCCCGGCATTGCCGCTGAACAGGCCGCCTCGCGTCGCTCCCGCGATGATGCAGTTGCCGGAAGGGTCCGCCGCGACCGCGTCGCCTTCCTCGAGGTTGCTGGTCCCCGCAAGCCGGGTCCACACCTTGACGTGAGCCTGGGCGTAAACCTGGCTCGCGCCGACAAGAACGACCATCATGAGAACGAGACCCCTCATCATGCACCTCCCCGCTTCGCTGGTTCGGATTAAAGTGACCGCCGACCTCGCCCTGATTTTGTTTGACCTGACGGGCGACTGGATTCCGCGAGAGGCTATGGCGCGGGTGGGACGTTTACTCTGCGGCTCGTGGTGGGCCTCCGCAATGCCCATGGCCGCGGGACGGTTGGACGCCATCAGCCCGTGTCGCGGAGTCATCCCCCGCGCGAAAGCCCTGGAGTCATGCACACATAACTGTCATCCAGGGTATCCTGGACGTTCGCCCTCGTCAAGGCGTTGTAAAGGACCGGTTGTCCCAGGGCCGGGCTTGTCAGAGCGACAACAAATCCAAAGGCCACAAGGGTGTGTCGCTCGACGGCGGGCTGGCTGGGGCCGCGGCGGGCGGTTCCGGTGCGACGAACTCGTCAGTCTGCTCATCGAGTTCCTGCGAATAGGTGAATTGCAGCGTACACGCGGGTGCGGGGTCCGTGTCCTGCCAATATCGGGCATTCACAAGCACGTCGGCCTCCGCGTCGACGAGGTACTCGGCCCTGTAGCCGGGGTGGTTCGGCGTCGGAATGGCCGAGTCCGGAAGCAAATGAACGAGGTACCGCGAGAGCTCCTCGGGGCCGGTGCTGTACCTGCATTGCGCGGCGGCGGCATCCCGGCGGATGGTGTCCAGCGTATGGAAACCTTCCCAAGGCCGACTCATGCCTTTGAGAAAACTCCCACCCGATCGGACGAGCAGCACTCGACCCGACGCGTCCTGGACGACCGCCAGTCGGCCGTCGTCGGTCAAGGTCAATCGATCGCCTATCCGCAAACGCAACCACGCGGGCTGAGTCCGGCTCGCTGCGTATGTGAACGGAATGCGACCCGTACCGCTGACCGCTTCCTCGCCCAGGTGGCCTTCGACGCGATAGGTCGTCCAGCCGCGCTGATGCATGGCGTCGCGATCGTCGATCACCTCCATATGCTGAGGCGGGACATACGCGAACGGGTTGGCCTCGATCGGCGGGTTGTATTCCACGGTTGACTGATACGTTGGCGCGACCCGGGGCCTCGTGTCCGTCGCGCCGATCACGAAACCCGTCCCGGGGTCGCGCTGAAACGTGAAGCCGGTCTTGTCCACCATGGCGTGGGACATTCTGCCGTCCATTGCCTGCACGAACGCGCAGAACTCGGCGGAGTCGGTCGGCAGGACCGCGGTGTGCAGCATGCTGCAGAACGATTTGGCGCTGGTGATGTGGATTTCCCCCGGCGTGCCGAAGTAATTGTAGTTCATGTCCGCCGTTTCGATGGTCCATCGTACCAGTGTTCGCTCCTTCTCATCGACCGGGACGAAACGTTTCAGGTGCGGTCCGTTGATTCCCTGGGGGAAATAGAACCAGAGCTCGAACAGCGGCGCCGCGCCGGCTTTCGCTCCCAGGGCTCGGCCGTGACAGACGGTGCGGACGTAGAGAGGCGACGTGTCCACGGTCTGGGGGGCGCCCGTGGAGCTGATAATCGGGGGTGGTGGCCGCAGGGCGGGCCGTTGTGATGAGGCGGCTGATCGCCCGCCGCCCAGGAACGCCCACGAACCAACGGCGGATACCAAAAGGAGCATGGCCACGGCGATCTTGGCCTTGGTGGTGAAAAGCGTCGCGAGTACGCCTTCGGCGAGCGCCGTCGAACTGACGGTGACCGTGGCGGCCGGCGCGGCCGATGGATGCAGCGTCATCACGCCGAAGGCAGCCAACGCCGGCAGCAGCCCCTTTCGGCCGACCCCGAGTTTTCTCAGTTCCCGGGCGAGTACGAGCTTGGCCCGGCAAAAGAGTGCCCTTGCATTGAACTCCGTACACCCCAAGACCTGGGCGATTTCGGCATGCGGCAGGTCCTCGTAAAACCGCAGCGACAGCACCATCCGATACCGATCGCTGACCCGACTCATCGCCTGGTGGGTCAGCAAGGCCAGCTCCTGCCGGGAGGTCTCGGTGAGCCCGTCGGCGTCGTCGCGGGAGGTTGCGAGCTGGGTCTCATCAACGCTGGACATCGAGATGGTCCTGTGACGAATCTGAGTGCGAACCTGTTCCCGTGCAAGGTTGCTCGCGATGGTAAAAACCCAGGACCAGAACCGTTCCGTTTGCTTCAGATTGTCGAGCGAATTGAGAACCGCGAGCACCGTATCCTGCGTCAGATCCTCCGCCTTGTGCTCGTCAAGCGTGACGCGACGGAGATAGGGATACACCCTGTCCCGGACAAGTTGAGCCAGCGCATCCACCTTTCGCGGTTCGCCGGCTCGGGCCAGGTCGACCAGGTCACGATCAGTTCCCTCGAGTCGCGACATCACCTCTACCTGTTCAGTTGTCTATCCTCCCAGAGTGTGACGGTCGGCGGGTGAAATGGCAAAAGTTTTTCGGCGGCGCGCTGGGTGGTGGAACGGCTGCGAATTGCAAGGTCCTGTAAAGCAGAGGCTTATGGAAAATCATCTTGCGATTCGCGGCGCGCGGATTTTGCCCGGAAGCGGATGGGCGCAGCCCGTTCAACCGGCTGAGCCGCACGGGCGCAGGGGACAAGCCGGTCAAGAAGGCTTCTCACCTCGGGGGACCGGGCCACGATCGGATTGGGCTGAGGCCTTGTGCCGGGCTCCTCCGTCGGATCGCGGTCATTGAGAGGCGAGCAGGGGGAGTACGTCCAAAGGCCAGAGCGGCGTTGCGACTGAGGATTGGTCCGCCGGGCTTGCGGGAAGGTCCGGTGGCGTGAACGCTCCCCCTTGTTCGTCGATGTCCTGCAAATAGTCGATTCGCAGCGTACAGACCGGTTCGGCGTCCGTATCACGCCAAAACCGTGCGGTCTCGAGCAGATCGGCCCAGGCCTCGACGGTGTATTCGGCTGTCCAACCGGAGTGGTTGGGTGTGATGGAGTTGGCGTCCGGCAGCAGATGAACCTTGTAGCGCGGAACCTCTTCCGGAGTGGTTGTGAATCTGCACAGAGCGCCGGCTGCATCCCGCCTGATCGTATCCAACGTGTGGAAACCTTCCCACGGACGACTCATGCCCTTGAGAAAGCTTCCACCCGGGCGCGCGAGCAACACTTGGCCGGCCGGGTCTTGGACGACTGCCTGTCGACCGTCATCGCTCAAGGTCAGTCGATCGCCGATCGTTAATCGTAGCCATGCCGGCCGATTCAGACTGGCTGTGTAGGTGAATGGGACGCGTCCTTCGCCGATGACGGTTTCGCCGGCCCAATGGCCTTGTGCGGGGCATACCCCGTTTGCCTTCAATGGAATTTTGCAATGAAGTCGATTCGCCACAGACAAAGGCTCCCGCCCCTTCTTTTACGTACATTTCCAG
>JAPKGY010000107.1 GCA_026647385.1 Phycisphaerae bacterium
CTCGTACACCTTTGCTGAAATCATATTCAGCCAGCATATCCGGGTCGTCCTGGATTTTAGTTGCCTTCTTCATATTTTCTCCTTTCCCGGGAAGTGGCAAGACGCGCACTCCAGATCGAGGTCGGGCTGGCGTACGGCGGAGAACTGGGCCCGGACCCGAAGGAGAACGGGGACGCCGCACCCGAGACCGAAGCGAAAGTCAGCCGGGGCAAGATCGTCAACGGCGACAGCCGCAACGCGCCGCAGTCGCGGGTGATCCGGTTCGCCAACCGCGTGCCGCTGCTCTACCAGCAGTCCGCCTGCTGCATGTTCAAGTCGGTGGTGGATTTAGACTGGCGCCGATACGGGGTGTCGCAGAGTTCCGGCGCGCTCCCGCAGGCACCGCTGGTGGTCCTGGTACACATGGCGAGCGTGTGGGTGCCGTTTACCTCGGAGTCGAAGGAGGCCATCGCCGACTACGACGAGATCCGCCAGGAGATCAAGCTCGCCCTGCAGGACTGCGGGCGGAAGCTGGCGGCCTATCTCAACCGCCGTCGCCGACAGAAATACGAGGGTGACCGCCGCGACGTGTTCGAGCGGTACATCAAGGAGGTCGTCGAAGCCTGCGCGACGATCAAGAAGATCAACCGCAAGGCCATGCTCGAGGATCTCGATGCGGTCGCCAAGAAGATCACCCACCGCGCCGACGAGGAACTCGACGAGCACGGCAAGGTCATCCGCGGCGGCAAGCTGGATTCCGAGTTCGGCCCGAATACCGTCGTCGTCGACCGCGACAACGAGCCGGCGGGCGAGCTGTTTCAGCAGGCGGGATAGAGGTGAATCACGTGGGCGGCCATGGGCTCGTGACCGTATGGGCGGCGCGGGTGGCAGGGGTCGCCCCGGCGACCCCTGCCACCCGCGCATGCGATTGCTCGCCGGACCGCCGAAACGGTCACCGGCCCGGCGGCTTCCGGACAGGCTCCCGCGGCTGACGTGCGCGTCCACGGACCGCTATAATGAATGTGCCATGACCATCCCGGACGTCGACATTCCGATTACCTCGGTCCGCGTTCCCCTGGAGTGGATCATGCGAGCCCCGCGCGCCGTCGAGAAGGTGGAAGAGCGGCTGCTGCGTACCGCGCAGGCACTGGAGTCCGCCGGGGTTCCGTACGTGGTCATCGGCGGCCACGCCGTCGCCATCTGGGTCGCCAGCCGCGACGAAGGCGCCATCCGGAACACAAAGGACGTCGACATCATGCTGAACCGTCCGGACCTGGACCGTGCCATCCGAGCGATGGCCGACGCGGGATTCGACGTCAGCGAAGTCGACGGCATCACCGTCTTTTTCGATCGGGCCGATCCGACGCCCAGCCGGGGCGTACAGGTGATTTTCGCGAACGAGAAACGTCGGCCATACGACCCGAGGCCCACGCCGCCGATTACACCTGGCCTGAGGAGCCCCAAGGGCCCCACGGCGCTGGACCTGCGCGAGTTATTGATTCTCGAACTCATGGCCTTTCGCGACATCGATCGTGTCCACATTCGAGATCTCCTCCACGTCGGCCTGATCGACGACGCCATGGTGGCCCGAATCCCGGCCGATCTCCGCCCGCGACTGGACGAGATTCTCGCCAACCCTGACGGATAACGACCTTTGCCATAGAATAGGCTCAAGGAGGAGCTCGAGTGGCCAGTAAGAAGACAAGGACCGGTACCACCGGCCGACGCGCCCGCGGCGAGGCGACCGCCCGCAAGATCGAGGACATGGTCGACCTGATCGCGTCCGCGGCCGCCAAACGCAAGAACCCCCGGTTCGATATCCCGAGCCGGACGCTGTCCAACGTCCGCTTCGACCCGCGCAAGGCGATCATCGAGATGGGCGGCGACAAGCAGGCCCGCCTCTTTTTCGACAAGGGGATGGCCCGCAAGTTCATGCAGACCGTGCTGATCGCCTCCGCCTGCAAGCAGCTCATCGACGCGGATAAGACGGCGTCCATTCGTCAGCTGTACTACCTGTCCAAACACAACATCGACGGTACGCGGGAAAAAACCTTCAACGACCAGGACGAGTCCGATCCGATCATCGAGGATCTCGAGGTGATGATCGACTCGCTGCGCGAAGAGCTGCACGTCTTCGCCAGCAACCGGGGCAACCTGGTCGGTCCGATCGTGCTCGAGGACGACGGCCAGGTGCTCGACTGCATGAAGATGGGCTCGGCGGGCTACGCCGTCCCCAGTATCTGCGAGCCCGACATCATCAAGTTCCGCAAGTGCAGCGCGAAGTACATCCTCCACGTCGAAAAGGACACCGTCTGGCGCCGTTTCTACGAGGACCGTTATCACGAGAAGCATCACTGCATCGTCACCCACGGCAGCGGCCAGCCGACCCGCGGCATGCGCCGGCTTCTTCGTCGGATGCACGAAGAACTCAAGCTGCCCGTCTACTGCCTGCTCGATAACGATCCGTGGGGATACTACATCTACTCGGTGATCAAGCAGGGCTCGATCAACCTGGCCTACGAAAGCCGACGCATGGCTGTGCCCGCCGCGCTGTTCATCGGCGTGTCCAGCTATGATTACGAGCGCTGCGGCCTGTCCGACGACGTCAAGATCATGCTCGACGACAAGGACATCAAGCGAGCCAAGCAGATCCTGGCTTATCCCTGGTTCAAGCACAAGAAACACTGGGAGAAGGAAATCCGCAAGATGATGCAGAACGGCTTCAAGATGGAAGTCGAAGCGCTCATCAACAAGCGGCTCACGTTCCTGACCGACGAATACGTGCCGATGAAGATCAAGGACCGGAAGCAGTGGTTGGATTAAGCGAATCGAGAATGGAGAAGGGAGTGAGGAAGGCGGATAGGCACAGGGGCACAAAGGGAGGAGGACCGCAGGTGTCTACCCCTTTGTGCCGGAGTGTGCCCGCCACGGCGGGTGCCTTGCTGCCTTGATTCCCTTCTCAATTCCCAAGGTCACGGAGCGCTCTTTTGCTCGACCGCGTGAGAGAATGCATGGCCCGTGCGATGAAGCTGGACGCGGTGACGGCCGGCAGCCTGACCGCGGAGACAACCGCGGCTCAGGTCCCCGCCTGGACCTCGGTCAACCATCTTTCGCTGATTCTCGAACTCGAAAAGACCTTCAACGTTCGTTTTGACAACAATGAGATTATCTCCCTCGGCAACGTGGCTGCCATCCTGGAGCGACTGGCCGCCAAGGGGGTGGAATAACGAGTCAAGAGTGGAGAGTGGAGAATGGAGAAGGAACTCAAGGTTGCAGGGCACCCGTCACGGCGGATTCCTTCTTCACAGCTTTATCGAGTCCCCATTCTCAATTGTCTATCGCCGGTCTTCCGCTGATCTTTCACCTGCGATCGGAGCATTCGCAGTGAGCGATTCGACCAACACCGTGATGGCTGTCACCATGCCTCAGGTCAACGTCAACGACGAGGAGGTCACGCTGCTCGGCTGGCACGTCCAGGACGGCGGCCGGATCGAGAAGGACCAGCCGCTCTGCGAGATCGAGACCAGCAAGTCGACGGGCGACGTTCCCTCGCCCGGCAGCGGGATTGTTCACGCCGTGGTCGAAGCCGGGCAGGTCGTGGCGGTCGGCCAGGTCATCGGTTACATCGGCCCGTCGAAGGCCGCCATTGAACAGCACCTCGCGTCACACGCACCCGCACGGGCTGCGATCCCGGCGGCGACGTCGTCCATCGCCGGTTTGCGCGACGCGACGGCCGGCGCCGTTGAACTTGCTCGCGCCCACGGTCTGGACCTGGCAGTCATCCCTGCGCAGGGCAGGATTCGCCGGAGCGACGTCGAACGCTTTATCGCCGAGCATCCCCAGCCATTCAAGCCGGCAACCAAGACCCCGGCGACCGACGGCTCGCTGCCGGCTGCTCTGCGATCAATCGTCCGCGACGAAGGCGATCTGGCTGACCACCGCTGGTCCATCGCCCAGCATCTCAGTGCCACACAACATCGACTGGCCACCGCTCACGTCGTCATGGACGTGGCCATGGATCGCGGCGTGGCCTGGATGGACGCCCAGCGCCAGGCCGGCCGGATGGCGGGCCCGATCCCTCTGCTGCTGCGCGCGGCGGCGGCGGCCGCCACCGCATGCCCGGCGCTGATTTCATTCCGTATGGGCCGGCGCGTATACCGATACCTCAGCCTCGACATCGCCTTCACCGCCCGCACGCCCGACGGAAGGCTCTTCACGCCGGTCGTACGCAACGCGGCTGACCGATCGATCGAGGAGTTGGCGGCCGAATGCGCCCGCCTGAGTATGGGCGTTTTCCGCGGGCAGTTGGGGCCGGAGGAGATGGCCGGCGGAGCCCTGACCGTCTCGGTGCTTTCCGAGCACCCCGTCCGCTTCCACGTCGGGCTGCAAAACGCCTGGCAGTCCGCCCTGATCACCGCCGGTGCGATCCGCGATGAAATACTCCTGATCGATGGCAAGCTCTCCGCCCGCCCGACGATCACGCTCACGCTCTCCTACGACCACGGCCTGATGGACGGCTACGAGGCCGCCACCGCGCTCGCGGCAGCCAAGAGCGCACTCGAAAGGTTTGTGGCAGCTTCGGCGGAGGGTGGCATGGGCTGACTTAGAGCCCATAACGCCTGCAAGCAAGAGGGTGTGAGCCCTGGGCGAAGGGGACAGTCCCCGGGGCTCTCACACACCCTCTGAGCTCGACTCTTGCCATTTTGGCAGCCCCGAACAATTCGGACGGCCAAGGATTCCGGTGATCTCGGGGAGGGGGTTTGAACACCCCCACTATTCGACGGGTGTTTCAAAACCTCTGGCTCCTCGGAATGCCCCCGGAATCCGGTATCACTGCCCGTCGGAAAAGGGCAAAAGTCGAGCTAAGACAACGGACCAACAAGTTCGCCCAGGCCACCCATGAAACGCGATCCACAATGGAATGACCGAAACCGTCACGGGTTTGCCATCAAAAACCGTGACGTCCGATAAACCAGGCTGTCGCGGACCGGTAGCGGGAGCCTATTCCGATCTCGATATGGCCACACACGATCCTGGGAGGTCGCTCGGGACGAAAAGCCGTGCGGCTCGTTGATACCTCGCGATCCCGCGTGGTCATCGGGGTCCCGGCGGCTCTCCGATCGCGACTCGCCCGTCCCATCCGCCGATAAAACCCTTATTGCCAAGCGTCCCGTTTCGGTGTTCGCCACAGCGAATCATCGATTTCGACGTTCGCCACGGCGAATCTGCGATTTTGGCGTTTCATTCGATGCTCAGACGCAAACTGTTTTCTGCTGTCTCCTGGCGGGCTGAGAGCCGCGCTACCGGGCTGTCGATTGAGGACGGGCAACTGTTGCGCGAGCGTTGCGGGCGGATGATGGCCTGGGGTCGGGCTCACGACTGCCTGCCGGATATTGAGCACCGGGCCGCCATTCTGTGCTTTCACAATGTGGTCGATCATCGGCCCGATCCCGAGGTCGAGGCCGACGTTCTGCACGTCGATCGTTTCCGGGGATTGCTCAGGGTCCTGCGGCGCTCGTTTAACGTCGTGAGCCTGGCTGAGATCGTCGCGGCTGTCCGCGATCGAGCCCCCCTGCCGCCGCGTGCGATCGCGATCACCTTCGACGACGGCTATGTCACGAACCACACGGTGGCGGCCCCGGTCCTGGACGAGTTCCACATGCCCTGGTCGAGCTTTCTGCCGGCGAAGCTCGTGGATAGCGCCGGCCGACAATGGATCGACGACCTTTACCTGCTGATCCATCGCGGTTCGCGCCGGCGCATTGAATTCCGCTGGGACGACCGCGAGTTTGCCTTCGATCTCGATACCGCCGTGGGACGTCGCGAAGCGGTCTTCACGATCCGAGAGGCTTGCCGGTACCTCCCCGAGACGCTCCGGCAGGAACGCATGAGCCGGGTGTTCGGTCTCTACTCGCGCGACGAACTGGAGACCCTGCGGGATCGCTTTCGCGATTTCGCTCCGCTGACGTGGTCGCAGGCTCGCGCGCTGCAGGCCGGCGGCGTCGACGTCGGCAGCCACAGCCTCAGCCACATCGCTCTCGGGCCGCAGCCGGCGGAGGTGATCCGGCACGAACTGACGGCCGCCCGCGCGCTGCTGCGGAAGCATCTGGGCGATCACAGCCCGCATTTCTCGTACCCCTACGGGCGGCAGGCCAGCTTCTCGCCGGAAACCGAGCGACAGCTCATCGCGATGGGATACCACTGCGCCGTCACGCTCGAACAGGCGGCCATCGACTGCCGCAACCAGAATCTTCTGCAACTGCCGCGGCTTATCGTGTCTCCACACACGGGGCGCATTCTCTTTGGACTTTGGCAGCGATTCATCCGGTGACCGCCATGGCCAGCCAAACCGCAACGACAACCGACCCTCGCTCGAGTGCCGGACTCATCTTGCGCGCGGTTGGACCGAGCGACGGCGAGGCGATCCACGCGCTGCTGGCGGCAAACATCCCGGGGATCCTCGAAGACCGGGGCCGATGGCTGCGGCGCTGGCGTTGGCAATACTGGGACAATCCGTTCCGCGGGGTTCGGCCGGCCGGCTGGGTGCTCACCGACGGCGAGCGCATCGTCGGCCATCTCGGCGCCGTGTACGTTCCTTTCCGCACCGGCCCGCATGAGGCAACGGCGGTCATCTGCGCGGACTACGCGGTCAGTCCCGACGCGCTGGCTCGCGGCGGCATGTTCGCGGGGCTGCAACTCGCCCGGATCTTTTTTGAGGCGGCCGCCGACTGCATCCCGATGGCCACTACCGCCAACGACAAGACGACGGCTGTGTTCACCCGCTTTGGCTGCTCAGCCGTCCCGTGGACGCGCGAATTCTGGCGAGCCCCGGCGACCGTCGCCCAGCAGATCCGCACCTGTCGCGGCGCGACCAGCCGGTTCATCCGGGGGTTGCTCAGGCAACCGGGCGGCCGGATTCTCGCGATCGTCGCGGGCCAACTGTATCGCGCGGTCCGACACCGGCCGATGATCCCCCTGCCGCTCGACTGCCGAATGGAAGTCACGACGCCCCGACTGGCGTGCGACCTCAGCCTGTTGGCCGACCAGGTCGCCCTGCTGCAATCCAACGTCGTCGGACTTCGGCGCAACGCCTCGTATTTCCAATGGCGGTACAGCATGCACCCGGAGCGCGCGAACCTTCGCGTGCTCATGCTCCGTCGCGAGGACGGCCCCGCGGTGGCGGCGGCGATCGTCTTTTTCGAGGATCGCGGCCCGAAACGCATTGCCTTCGTCGAGGACCTCATCGCTCCCGCCGACCGCCCCGACACGGTCCGCACGCTGCTCTGCGCCGCCCTGCGACTGGCCTGCGACCAGCGTGCGGATTTCCTCGTAACCATGACCGGCCGACAGAACCTCCGGGGCCTGTACTGGGAACTCGGTTTCGAAAGTCGGGCCCGCTCGGCCCCGGCGGCGGTCATTCGCCACGAGCCGAATGATCCCGGCGTACTCGACGGCGCACTCCAATTCTGGCACGGGGCTATGTTTTAATCGCAGACATGGATCGACGTTCATCCTCAACAGCTCAAACGGGCCGATCGCAATCGCTGGAACGTCGTCACTCTAAAGAGCCGCGGGTCGCCACGGCGACTCGCCTGGGGCGAGCTTCAGCGCTCCTCGGTCATGTCGAACGCTCACGCGGGCGCGGTCCCGTAGTCGCGGATCTTCATGCACGCGCCGCCGGCCAGTGCTGACTGGTGGGCGATGACGCCGGGCATCGTGTAGGCGATGGACTCCCAGACGTTCACCTCCGGATGGCGGTCCTCGATGATGGCGCTGACAAACTCGTGGGTGATGAACGTGTGCGAGCCGCCGTGGCCGCTTTTGATCCGCAGCGGTTCCGGCAGGCGGTCGAAGTGCCTGGGTTGCTCGAAAGGCCGGCTCACCGTCTCGCCCCCGAATACCCCGAACGGACCGTTCGGATCGAACTTCTGCTCGACCACCGTATTCGGCGAACCCTCCGGGCGGGCCATGATGAAGGACATCTTGTCACCGTAGAAGAGCCCTCGTTCCGTGCCCTCGGCCGCGATGTTCCAGCCGATCGAGATGCGGGAGCAGTGGCCTTTGGAGGTCTTGAAGAGCGCCACCGTGTGGATGAACGGATTGTTCTTGTAGTAGTTTTTCTTCAGCATTTCGTGGTCGTTGCCCCCCCCGGGCCTTGGCGCCCTCTTTTACTTTGTCGATGTCGCGGATGAAATCACACGACTGGCAGTCGAAGCTCGACCCGTAGGCGTAGGGGCCGAGCCCCGTGTGGTGATACTCGGACTCGGAATAGAAGATTTCCCCGAAGCGGCCTTCGCGTGCCCAGTCGATGCAGGTGAGCACTTCCGGCCGATAACGGCTGGTCTCGGCCATCATGTATTTCAGGCCGGTCTGCTTGACGACGTCCAGGAGTTCCTCGAGTTCCTCGACCGACATACCCGCCGGCACCGCGCTGATGACGTGTTTTCCGAGCTTGAACGCCTCCACCGCCATCTTCACGTGGAACGGGGCGGGTGTGAAGAGGGCTACGGCGTCCAGTTCCGGGTGCTCGAGGAACTCGCTGTAGGCCTTGTACCCGTTGTCGCACTTGTACACTCGCTTGAGCTTTTCGATTCGTTCCTCCCGCAGATCGCAGACCGCGGTCACCTTGCAGTTCGGATGCAGATGCCACTGGAAGGTGGCCCCGAAGCCGCCGCCCACGACGCCGATCCGCACCTGCTTCGACGAAGGCTGCGCCTTGGGGGTCGCACTCTCGGCGCGAACCAGCGAAGGGGCCGCGGACAGTGCAACAGCCCCTGCACCGGCCTGGCGAAGGAACGTTCGCCGCGATTTTTTGGGAGACGGGGACTCTTTCATGGCAACAACTCCGGTTTGTCAGATCAGGGACACAAAGACGATTCTCCGCCGCGTTGGTCGAGTCAGCTTATGTGTGGGGTGAGCGGGTGTCAACGCCGCGAGGAACGGTGAACCCCGCGGGGGTGCGCGACCGTTCCGACGGACGGTGAGAGCCTCCCGGTGGATGCGGCCCGCGACGGCGGGTCTCCGGGTCCTCCGACTCCGGGCTCTAAAATGTCGCCCGCCTGAATGGTCACGGCCCCTCCGCTGGGCGGCGAGCTTCCTTGCGTTCGGCCGCGTTCTCAGCGGAATCGCAGCAAACCGCTCGCTCGGGGCCCGAAGGGGGCGGGCTTGGATCTGCCGCCTCGGCCGAGACAAACGACTCCATCGGGGTTGACGAACGCGATGGAACTGAGCGGCAGATGAAAATCGAGGCGCCTTCGCAAGTAGCCCACATCCTGCCGGTCATCGCCGTCGAAATCGCCGACGACCATGCCGGGACCGACGGCCACCGAACCGCTCAGGGTCGAAAGGCGCTGACTCGGCCCGGTCAGACCGATCGCACGAATCCAGCCCTGACTATCCGCGTAGACGACCGTCGCGCATGGATCGGGGCCCAGCCGGGCGATGGCTACCGTTGAAACGAACATCGGCTTGACTTCTTCCTCGAAAAGCACCGTCATGTACTTCAGAGAGTACACCGCGCATCTGCCCAAACGGTCCATGTAAACCACTTCCGCCTGGCCATCGCCGTCCAAATCACCCCCGGCCAGCGCACCGGCTGGAGATTCCGGACCCATGCCTATCCTGGCTCCGTTGCCGTCCAGTACCACAAGGCGATTATTACGGTTCCTGTCGGCGCAGATGATTTCATCCCGGCCGTCGCCGTTCATGTCGGCCATCACCATGCGCGGCTCAGAATCCAGGTTGACGGCCCTGCTCAAAACGGGCTTCTCGTTCTTCCACAGGAACGGCGGCACCTCCTGGGACGCAAGCCCGGCAGGCGAAGCTTCGTAATTCCTCGAGCTGCCATCACCGGACACCGCCGCAAGAGAGTGCCGGCCGGATTCGGTTTTGACCAGCGCGGCGACCTCTTTACGCCCATCGCCGTCGATATCTCCGCAGGCCAGCGGGCCCGTCAGAAAACCGCCCTTGGCCAGCAGCTCCCGCTTGCGCAACGGACACCAGGAGTAAAGCGAACCGTCCGGCCCGAGATAAACGATCCGCTCCAGACCGTCCCCTTTGACGTCGGCCATGACAAGCTGCGCATCGCCCGCCGTTTCACCGGTCTGCATGGGCCTGTTCAGCGGAGACTGTCCGCTCTTGCGCGTCATGCCGCCCCATTCGAAGAGACAGATTTTCGCTTGATGATCGACGTAAGCGATACAGGGTTGCGGAGGCGCTTCCAAACGTTCCGCGTCCTGCCAGTTCTCGAGCGCGGTCAGCGCCTCGCGCGCGTCCTGCCAGCATGCAAAAGGCCATTCAGGCTCCTGCTGACTCCCGCCCTGGACGCCGAAGCCGTCCTTGTCCATGGTTCTATAGGCGTCGATCATCTCTCGCGCATTATCCACGACGGATTTGAAATAGGATTTGAGTTCCTCGGTCTCCGCCGCCTGCGAGACCTTGGGCCCGGGCTTCTTCAGCAAAGCGAGATAGCGCTGGAAATGAGCTTCGAAATCCGGAAGCAGGTCGGCCTGCCGCTGCCAGGTGCGGTCGACTCTCGCCCTGCCTTTCACCATAGCCCACTGTCTGGACGATTTTGCCCAGCCGGGCATGAGCGTTTCAGCCGACGCGATCAACTCCTGCACCCTGGGGTCCGTTTTCGGCGAGGCGGAACTGACCATGGACTCGTCTTCCATCAGCCAGATCGCCTGCTTGACGAGCGGCGCCGCCTCCCGGCCGAAATAGAACTCGCACAGCTCGCCCACGATCCTGTCGGCGTCGGTGCTCGGGTCCCACGCCAACTGGAGGAAGACAATCTGATTGATGAAGTCGTGAGTTCCCTCACTATAGCAGCCGAAACCGTCAACCACGCCGAATTCCAGACATTCCCTGAACCGTTTTTCGCACATGCGCGGTTTCGGGTTCGCGCCGATGGCCTGATACTGCCCTTTTTCCGTGGTGGTGAAGGTCGGAAAATAAAACCGCTTGTACTTTTTCGGGAATCGCGGGGCATCCTTGATCTGGTTATCCCGGAATTCGATTCCGTATAGCCACGCAGGGTCCCAGCCCGAATCAAGTTTTTCGGCGAGTTTATCCACCTCCGGCACGGCGTGCATCCCGAGGATGCCCTTGGCGTCTGGATTGACCGACTCGATGAAGGGGAAGAACTTGTCAACCAGTATGGCATAGGTAACGGACCAGGGCTGAACCTCCGGATCGTTGCATCCGCCGCTGTCCCAGCCGGAGAAGAGGTGATAATCGATGCGCTCGCCCCAGGCCATGTTCTCGAAATACCACTTCCTCGATTCGACCAGCAACTCCATCGCGCGTGGAAACTTGGGGTTCACCGAGACCGGATCCTTATCGGGGCAGAGGTAATGTAACTCCTGGAAGTCGGGGATACTCTCGGGGCTCCACCGCCCGTCTTTCCAGACCAGATTGGTCTGGCTGAGGGGCACCACTTCCAACCCCATCGAGATCGCCAGGGCCGCGAGCTTGGAAAACCGGTCCCACAGATATCTTCCCAGATAGCTCTTGTCCGGATCGCCTTGATGCGCGGGGTCGCAGCGAAACGTCGCGCCGGACAAGCCCCAGCCGATGTAGTCGCTCCAGATTGCCTTGAAACCCTCCACTTCGCAATTCACGTATCCGAAATGGTCGCCGAACCGTATGCGTCTCATTCGCATCGCCGGTGAAGTTCTGACGTTCATGCCGTCGGCGACAAACGCCGCCCCGTCGCGGAATTCCATCCTCCTGAGCAGCCAACCGACCCCGTGAAACGTGCCCAAGTCATCAGAACCGTTCACGACGATTCGTCCTCTTCCGCTGGCCAGCACAAAGCCCTCCAGGCCGGGGGAATTCGCGGAGGCGGGGCTGAGACCCAGTTCCTTGACGGCCGAAACCACGGACGCGTCCGTATCCTGCGAGCCCAAATACACAACGCCGTCGGCCCCGTGGATGTCTCCTGACGATACGATCGGCGGCTGCGCCTCCGTTCGTCTGTGAATCTCGGTCTGAAGGGCCTGCGCCGCATGTCGCAGGATCGCGGACGCACCGGGCGGAATGGCTATTACCGCACGTGGCTTTCCGTTCTCCACGATCGGAATCATGCTGCTCGCGTTCTTGCTCTTCTCCTGCCCCATCAGCTTTGCGTCGCCGCAGGAGAACAACGCCCCGAAAAGCGCAGCGGCTATCGTAAACGACTTGGAAACGTGAGTTCGTGACATTCTCTCCTCACTGAAGAATGGGAGCGCCGTGCAATGCTCGCCCCATCATGGCCGATCGCCCACCCGATTCCGCGGCCGATCGGGGGGAGTCGTCCGGTTCGACATTCGCCCGACCACCGCTCCCGACTTCACCGCCCTGCCGTGTCCGGTCATTATACAGGCCGTGTCCCCTGGTTTCCAGAAAGCAACGATCCGTCCGATGCCGAATAGTGGTCATTGCGATATCGACCCTGGCAAGTTCATCCCAAAACGAGGATGCCTCGCGGCACGAGATAGGCCGGCTCACATGAGTTGCGGTCCGAATTCGGTCTCGCTCCGCCTTCGGTTCCCTTCCTGCCTTGGTGTTCTTCGCGCACCCCAACGGCTCCCGCTTGAGTTTGACGACGAACCGATGAGGGCATAATCTGGGCCTGATCGAACGAGTGCCCGATTTCCATCATGGCTCAACGGGAACACTTCGGCTCTATGACCGATGCGCGATCGCAGGCGCCGAACGAAACGAACGGCCGCGCGGGTCGCCACGGCGACGAGCGTTGAAGCTCGCCGCGGGCGAGTCGCCGTGGCGACCCGCGGCTCTTTAGAGTCGCATGATCGCGCACGATCCTATAGTCACAGGGAGAATCACATGAATAGTCGCAAGGAGTATCGCATGGACAAGATGAGGTGTCTGCCCTTGTGGGGTCTGATCCTTGTGGCGGCGGCGTCACCGGTCGGCTCATCATCAAGCCAGGCGGCGGACTTGGCCCTGCCCACGCCCGAGCAGGTGGCCTGGAGCGACCTGGAGATCGGCCTCATGATTCATTTCGGGCCTTCGACCTACGAGGAAACCCAGCAGGACAACTGCACCGTGCCGCTGGAGCGGATCAACCCGACCCGGCTGGACACGGGCCAATGGGCCGAGGCCGCGGAACGGATGGGGGCCGGGTACATCGTGCTGACCGCCAAGCACAGCGGGGGTTTTTGCATCTGGCCCACGAAAACGACCGACTATTCAGTCGCGAACACGCCGTGGCGGGATGGCCAGGGCGACCTCGTCAAGGAGATGG
>JAPKGY010000108.1 GCA_026647385.1 Phycisphaerae bacterium
TTCAATGGCGGTTGTCTCGTCGATCCTGTTGGGCCGCTCCGTCGCAAAGAATCCCTTCACCTCAGCGAACACATCCCCTCACTAGCAAAACACGGCGCCTGGACCTGCCGGCCTTGTTCGAACAGCCCAAGCGGGATGCGAGGGAGGCAGAGGGGAAACGCCGAAATCGTGTAAGCGTCCGGTTGAAGATGATCGACGCTATTGCCCCAGTCGGCCGCTTGCGGCGGAGTTTAGAGAGGAAAAGGGGACATCACTCGTTTCCCCTCAGTTCGCTGGCCCGGGCATCCCATCCCCTTTAGCGCCCGTTCGTCAATAATGAGTGATGTCCCCTTTGTTCTCTCGGGCGCATTACGCTTCAGTCCGCGCAATGGGGGTCGGCCATCGAGTTCACGTCGACGATGCATCGCTGGAACAGGCCGAAATCCGTGTGATCGACGTCGCCGTCGCGGTCGAGGTCGGCCGGGAGGATGCCGAGGTAGTCCGGGAAGAGCAGGCAGGTGGGCGAGAGCGGAGCGTAGGGGATGGCCGGCCCGGTGTAACAGGAATCGAAGAGCAGGAAGTCATCCCCGTCGACGAGGGCATTCGCGTCGAAGTCGGCGGGTATGGGGATGCAGCCGGTCCGGGGATCGACGATCGCGTCCGGGGGCGTTCCGACGCACTCATCGCACGCATCGCCCACGCCGTCGTTGTCGGAGTCGGCGTTCTGCCCGTACGGGTTGGCGGTCAGCGGGCAGTTGTCGCAGGCGTTGCCGAACCCATCGCCGTCGGCATCCGTCTGATTGTCGGGATCGGCGGGCCCGTTGGGAATCAGCGGGCAGTTGTCGTGGCAGTCGGTGACCGTATCGGCGTCGCTGTCGACGGCTGGATCTCCGCACAAGCCGTCGTTGCGGTAGATCCGAGTCTCCAGGCCGCTGTTGGACTGCCCGGCCAACACGAGATCGAGATCACCGTCGTCGTCGTAATCCCCCCATGCGACGGAGCAGGCGTTGACACCGACCAGGCTCGCGGTGATCGGACTGAAGGTGTCGGCGCCGTCGTAATGGTAGACGCGGGTCGTGCGGGCGCCGCCGGCCGACCCGGCGATCACCAGGTCGCGCTGCCGGTCGTTCTCCAGATCGCCCCAGGCGAGGGCACAGGTATCGACGGCGACGATGCCCGCGGGGACGGGCGTAAACAGCCAGCCGCCGGAGCCGTTGGTGCCGTCGTTCCGATAGACCTGCGTCGAGGGGTTGCCGCCGGCGTCCTGGCCCGCGACGATCAGATCCGGGTCTGCGTCGTTGTCGTAATCGCCCCAGTCGAGCGAGCAGTACTTGACGCCGGTCAATCCGGCTGCGATGTCCGAAAAGACGCCGCCCTGGTTGCGGTAAACCCGGGCGAGGACCTGCGTACTGGCGCCGTAGACGCCGGCGACGGCCAAATCGAGATCGTGATCTCCGTCGTAATCCGCCCAGTCCAGCGAGCAGTATTCGACGCCGATGAGCGAGGCGCCGATGTCGGCGAACACGCCGCCGGTGTTCCGGTAGATCCGGGTGGCGGGCGGTTTAGTTTCGTCATACAACCCGGCGATGGCCAGGGGGCGGTTTAGTTTCGTCATACAACCCGGCGATGGCCAGGTCGAGATCGTTGTCGTTGTCAAAATCGCCCCAGGCCACGGCGCCGCTCCGAACGTTGAGGATGCCGGAGTTGACGGGCGTGAAGACCCAGCCGCCCGAGCCGTTCCCGCCGTCGTTTCGGTAGAGCCTGGTGGTCGGAACGCCGTTGTACGGGTCGAGATCACCGGTGATGATGAGATCCGGATCGCCGTCGGCATCATAATCGCCCCACGCCAGGGCACTGGTTGTCACTCCGGTCAGCGGAGCCCCCAGGTTCACGAAAGAGCCGTTGTCGTTTCTCCAGATCTGGGCGGTCGGGACAAAGCTGCTGGCATTGCCCGAGACAGCCAGGTCCAGATCGTTGTCGTTATCGAAGTCGGCCCAGGCGACGGAAGACTGCCTGACTCCGGTAACCGTCGTATTGACGTCGATGAACGGCTGCGCGTGCGACGGCGCGCCGATGAGCAGGCTCAGCAGGATGCCATACCTCCCCTCGCGCATGACCGGTGATTCCCAGAACAGCGGTATCGTTTCCGCGGCCGCCGCCGGGCGGCTCTCCGCGTGCGTCCCCGGATTTCGATTGGGCCCGAGCCACCCTCATGGGGCGCCCGTCGCGGGCGCCCCATGAGGAGCCTTCCGGTCAATCACCTCATTCGCCGGGACCCGGCTGATGGACGGTGATGCATCCGGTGGCTTCGACCGTCCGGCAGTTGGGAAGATCCGCCTTCACGGTTACTTCCACGACGGTATCCTCAGCCAGCGCATCGAGCCCCAGCGCGTCGATCAGGTCGTGCTGAGCGAAGTGCAGGATCAGATCGGGATAGCCGTCCGGTCCTGCCCCGCAGTCGCAGACCGTCGCACCCGGCTGAGTGACGTCCTGCACCGAGGGGGTCTTCACGGGGAAGGCCACGCCGTTGATGCTGATCGAGTCGACGTCAATGGTGGTCACATCGAGATCCGCCGAGCCGAGGATCGCCATCGGGATCCGGCCTTTGCTGTTCTTGTTCACCGTGAAGTTGGTGGAGCAGTCGTTCGGCCGGATGTCCAGAGCGGTCTTGACGATCGGCGAGGGCAGCGTCATGACGAACCCGATGACGGCGACGTTGGTGTCGACGCCCCAGCCGGTGACCACCGGCGCCCCGTCGGCGTTGACGCCCACGCTGTAAGCCCGACGCAGGTTCAGGGTGAAATCACCGAGAATGCCGTTGTCGGCGGCGAACTGCGTGAGGTCGATCTCGGTCCCGGTGCAGGTATCCCAGAGGACGGCCAACTCCATCCCCCGGGTAAAGTCCAGACCCACGGCATAGCGTCCGTCCGCACTCACGTCGTAAACGATGCCGTTCAGGCTCCGGCCCTGGTCGGAGTTGTCGAAGGTGGGCAGTTCCACGATGGTGTCGTTGGCAACATCGTAGAGGTAAGGCCACTGGCCGAAACGGTCGTCGACGCCGGACATGCCGCCGATGAACATCCCGTCATCACTGACCGCCCAGGCCTCGCCGTCCTGGGTACCGGCGCGCAGACCCTTGAAGATCGTCTGGGTCGGCGTGGTGGCGCCGATGTAGTCGTAGTAGGTATTGCGATAGCCCGCCGCCCCGTTCGCGGACGAACCGTCCCGGCGTCCGGCGACCGCCCGGCCCGTATTGGAAATGCCTCGGACGTGCGTCTCAACGGGGTTGTTCTTGTCGCCGTAGCTCCCGGTCAACAGGCCCGTGGGGTCGCCGTATCCTCGGGCCAGCCAGATCCTCCGCATCGCGGTCGCGGACGTACCGTGATCGAAGGTTACGTACCAGTGGACCGTTCCGGTCCCGCCGAGGGCGTTGGCGGTCGGATTCACGGGATTATGCCCGCCCGGCCAGCCGCTGGTCTCCCGGGCAGACCACAACATGGTCGGCGTGCCGGCTCCGGGATCCGCGGCGCCAAAACTCGTGTGGAACCCGGCGGACTCACCGGCGATGACGATTTCAGTTCCGGCCTGGACGACGCGATAGCCGATGCCGCTGGCCTCGGTCGACTGCCGCCCGCCGTGGATGACATTTACGGTTCCGGCATCCGGCGACCAGAAAAACCCGCGCGTGCCGGAGATGCCGGCTACGTATTTGCCATCCGGCGTGATCGCACGGCCCTGGCTCGACGTCGCGCCATCCAGCGGCTCGATTCGAACCAGACTCGCAGCCATCGCGCCGGACGAAACCATCGCCACGACTGCCGCCGCCACAAACATTCGCTTGATCTGCATAACCCACACTCCTTCCGGGGCTTCATTTGTGCTGCCCCACACTGCCTACCCAGACTTTCAGCTTCGACTCCTGATAAACCGACCAGGAGCGGCCGCAAATGTGGTGCTGCTGCGTCCCCGAAAGGTCCCACCCCGCGAAGCGTCCCCTGCCCCTCCCCCATCGTGACGTGTCGGACGCCGGTCGGCTGTGATGCCTGTAACAGCTCATCGCTCAGACCGAGTCCCTTGGCGGCGGGCGGCCCGACTCGATGTGGTGCGGTATCAACTTCCACGAACTGCGGGTCTCGCCCATCCCTTAGTTAGCCCAAAGGATTGTAGTAGCCGTTTGTAACTGACTTACCAGCAACGGGTTAGGCCAGGCCACGGGCCCGAACCCGTAATTCACCTGATCCCGAACTATCCCCCTCTTGGGCCATCGCGTTGCGGCGTCCCGGGGATTCCCGGGGACCCTCGATGCGGGCAGCCTGCGCGGCGGGCCAGGTCCGCACCTGAGAGCGGGGATCGAGGCATCGCATAGCCATAACCACTATTACCCTCTTGGAGGCCCTACCGGGATAAGGATTGCCTGCCGGACCTGCGCCGGCGGTGCGATCCCAGGACCGCCGCGAGCGAGGCGGCGTCCGCAAACCCGCTCAAAACCCAATGAACTCGGCGGTTTTCGTGGCCACCCGGGTCCGTCGCGGGTCATCGGCCGCGGCTGTGCGCGCGCGTGCTGAATGGTCGGCGGACCGGCGAGACGGGCAGCTCCGGTTCCATCGCAAAGCTCGTCTTCCGACGGAAAAGCCGCCTCCGCGGCGCGTGTGGTCACGCCGCGCGATCGAGAAGCAACCCGGCCTCCACTCCGGCGGCCGTTCGGGTTCCACTGGGCGGCGGGCACGACTGTGACCGGGTCATGTCGCCCGGTGGGCTGTCGGCCCAGGTCTGCTCGCAGGCCGATCGGAGGCGGCAACCGAGGTCATTCCGGGGTCAATACGCTGTCTGGCGGCGGGGGTAAATCCCGTAAATTCCGTTCCCGGCTCCGGCGATGTCCAGCGGACGGCCAATTGCCCCCATCCACCTGTCCTGGCTCTGATTACCGGCACATGGCGCGGTTTCGGACACCGGTTTTCGGTTGACTCGGGACGGGACGGGCATTAGGATTGAAGGAACGGGAGTGGGCATAAGGCCCGAAAGCGGAGTGTCGCGCCAAATCCCTGAATCTAACCTTTCTGGAGGGTGGGTTGATGACTGGCTGGAAAATCTCTCTCTCAGTGATGGTGCTCGGCGTTTGCTCGAGCTGGGCACTCGCCAACTGCCCCGCCGGGTATCCCAATGAGATCTTCTGCGACGATTGGGATACGTATTGCACCGGCGGGGGGTACCCCGGCGACCCGAAATGCGTCGCCTCGGACAAGGCCGGCGGTAATCCTCTGATGCGTGAGGTCTGGTATTGGACCTCGACGAATGAGGCGACCGCCGGAGCGTGCGGTACGCTGTTTACCTTGGAAGATGACCAGGCCCTTATCTTTTCACCTCCTCATGGCGTCCGATATCCCAGCAAGATCGAACTCGGCCAGCAAACTGTGCGGGACTGGGAACTCTCGCCCGATCCCGGGCAGCCGGGCCAGATCCTGGACCTGCACCGGCTGATCGGAGACGTTTTCGGCGCCCAGTACGCGGCGGTGGCCGGCACGGATGCCGCGCCGCTGGTCATGGAGTTCTACGCCGCATCGAACCTCGGCAAGCTGTTCTGGTCCAGCGGGTATATGGAGTTGGCGTTCGGGGACGAGACGTACACGAACCGGGCCAACACGGAGTACGTGATGGGCCCGAACTGCGCGACGTATTGCAGCCCGGCCATCAATCAGGGACCGTTCCCGATCATCTGCGCCCAGGGCAATCCGGCCATGCCGTTACCGAGTGGCTGCCCGCCGGTCGGCGTCACCCCGCCGCCCGTCCACCAAGCCATCGCGATCGGTGCCCTGGCTGTGATGGACCCCGACCCGTGCCACTGCGGCGTCCAGGCACACGGGCCGATTAACTACCATTTGAACCTCTACGACGGCCGGGTGTGGTGGAACCTCCGGAAAGACAACCCGCTGGCGAGCACCGGCGCCGTAACGCTGATCGACGGGACGCCGGTTCCGACCCCCCCGTCGGATATCGCGGAGGCTGCGGGCGACTTCGGCGTGTCGTCGCCCGGGAGCGGCAAATCGGTGAATTTCGTTCGGATCACGGTCAAGACGAACACGATTGACGTGTTCCTGCTTGCCCGGCTCAAATCGGGGATCGACAGCCAGTTCTACCATGTGACCAGCGAGATGCTCAACATCCCGCGGGCGTACACCGGCCCGTTCGACCGGCTCCGCGGCGGCGTGGGCCCGGGCTGCGTGCTGGCCAGCAATACCTCGTGGGATACGTGCAATGGCGGTACGGACCGGTCGTGCATCTCCACGCCGCAGGGCTACTTCGTCGACTTCGACGATTTTGTTCTGTACGGCGGCACGGGCTACTCGGTCAACGGGGCGTGCTGCCTGCCCGATGCGTCGTGCATCGACGACCAGACTCAGTCGGCTTGCGAGGCTCTGACCGGCCAGTGGCAGGGTCAGAGCAGCACGTGCAACACGCTCACCTGCTGCCCGTATCCGTTCGCGGATGGCGGGCATGACGGCGACGTGGACCAGGACGACTTCGGTTTGTTCCAGGCCTGCTGGACCGGTCAGGCGGGCGGCGTTCCGGCCGGCTGCGAGTGCTTCAACCGCAACGGCGACGGCGCGATCGACATCAACGATTTCATCGAGTTCAGCAAGTGCTACACGGGGGCGAACGTTCCGGCGCTGCCCCCGCCGGCACAGTGCAACCCGTAATCGCCCGATGGACCGAACCCGGCGGAACGGCCGGCCGGCCGAGTTTTCGCCGATCTGAGGAATCGACAGGCCGGTGGGTGTTCATCCTGAACATCCACCGGCTTTTTTCTGGAGACGGGGGCAGGAGTCGGGAGAGGGGAGCAGGAGACGGAGTGATTCGGGCGGCGGGCTCGCGTCGCCCGATGCCTTATCCCCACAGCGTGCCCCGCGAGTTCGCCTGCGGCGCATGCGGTTCATCGGCGAATCACCCACACCGAGCTACCTCCACTTTCCGGGCTGTTGCCACGGCAAGGAGGAAGGGATACAGTGCCAACGTTGGGGGGAACCCTATGACCGCGCGCGATCCGGGATCGCCGGCCGGAACGAAAGACCGCGCGGGTCGCCACAGCGAGTTGCCGCGGCGACCTGAAGCCCGCGCCTCTTTAGGGTGACGGCATGCTGACTGATGTCATCGGTCAGTTTGAGTTGCCCGATCGCGGACGGTCGTTTAGCGGAGGCACGGCACATGAAGGCGATCGGCGGAATCGGCCTGCTTATCTTTGTGGGCTTGTCATTGTATTGGTTCTCCCTTGCGGCGGGCGACAGGGACGATCCGATCCAGATGCAGATCGCGTTCGGCAACCCCGGTCCCGGCGGCGTCGAAATGCACCTCGTCGTCGGGGTGGTGATGGCCAACCTCGACCGGACGACCCAGGACGGCCGGGTGTTGAACTGGAACGAATGGGTGGCGGCGCATTTCGAGTTGAAGGACGCGGGCAATAACCCCGTCAGGATCGAGCGACGGAACAACAGTTCCGCGATCCAGCAGCTCGAGGTCATCGGGACGCAGGAGTTCTTCCTGGTCGCGACGCTGGCCGAGGGCGCCACTTACACGCTCGATTACATCCCGGCGATGGCCAATCCGAGCGTCCGCTATCGCGATACGTTCGCCGCGCCGGCGAAAGCCCGGAAGGTGAAGATGGCGGACTTCCAGAGGGTGAAATAGCCGAAGCGAGCCGTTCCAGACGACCCGAGGAAAGGGAAGGCGCGGTCCGCCGGATCCGGGCCGCCGCCCGATCTGAGGCGGGCGGCACCGCATCGGAGCGTCTGATTCGGCGATCGTGCCGCGATCACCGCAGCAGCACGGTGATCACTTCCTCGTCGGTGATGCACATATCGCGAAGCTTCTGCCGCTTCTGTTCGGCGGTGAGAGTTGTGTCGGCTTTGATGGCGTTGATCGTCGTCAGGCGCACCGAGTTGCCCTCGCAATCGACGATCACGTTCGCGGTCGGCGCGCCGTAGCAACCGGCCAGAACGAGCGCCAGCCCCCCCGCCGTCAGCGCCACACCCGCCCGGCCGCGTGCCCGACGACCCGCCCACATCAAACCTCTTCGTATCACCGACATGGATAGCACCTCATGCTGGGGCGGGGCCCGGGGCCGACAACCCGCACGGCCGAGGCCCACTCGCCATCTCGAACCCATGATAAGCATATTGTCGGCCAACCGCCCTGTACACCTGCACCGGTGATCGAGCGCACTGCGAGGGTGCGTCCGCAGAGGCGTGGCATGGACCGGCGGGTTGGGGGGCTTGTTTCATAGTTTCATGGGTCGCCACGACGAGTCGCGGTGGCGAGCTGACTTGTCAGCCCCTGTCTTGCCGGCGGATGTCAAGGGCGGCCAAGTCCGCTCATGCGACCCGGATCAACGAGCCTGGCCGGCACCCTTCGGATACACCCACACTCCGTCGGCTTGTTACGCCGGGTGTCTAACCCTATAGTCGTACAGCGCCGGCGGCGAGTCGTGGCCTTGGAGCGTCTCGGCTCTTTGCCGGCGGAATACCCAGCCATCCGGAACGATCCGATGAGCCAGACCCAACTGGACGTGGTTTTCACGGCCCCGCACCCCGACGACCTCGAAATCGGTTGCGGCGGCACGATCGCTCTGATGGTCAAACAGGGCTACAAAGTCGGCATGGTCCATATGACGGACGGCGAGCCGACGCCGCGGGGGACCCGCGAGCAGCGGCTGGCGGAGGCCCGCAAAGCCGCCGAGATCCTGGGCGCCCAAGTCCTCGAGATTCTTCCGCTGACCAACCGCGAACTCATGGACGGCCCGCCGGCCCGGTATGCGCTGGCCACCGTTCTCCGCCGGTACCGTCCGCGCATCCTGGTCGGGATCGCCGGCAGAACCCCGGCTGCGTCGCCCGACCACTATCAGGCCCAGCTCATCACCGAGGCTGCGCGGTTCTATGCCCAACTCACCAAATGGGACGATCGCTTCGGCGGCACCGACCCGTTCCGCATCGATCACCTGGTGTACCGCGTGATCCCGTCGGCGGCCGAGCCGTTGCACTTCCACGCCGAGTTCGTCGTGGACATCTCGTCCACGCTCCCGCAGAAGCTGGAGGCGATCCGCTGCTACGCATCGCAGTTCACCGGGGAGCGCTGGGAGCGTCTGAGGCATTATGTCGTTTCACACGCCGGCGCCGAGGGTTCCCGCGCCGGGTACACGTACGGCGAGCTGTACTCGCTGCCGCGGGCCATCGGCGTCAAGGACATGATCAGCCTGTTGCCTCCCTGGGAGGTCCCTGCGCCGGTCATGCCGCCGCAGACGTGACCCGTCAAACGCGATCGCATGGAATCCGCCGGCTCCAGGGGCCTCGCGGGTCCGCACGGCGATGCGACGCCTGCGGCGTTCCCGTTCATTCCGTTACCGAGATCCTGGCCCCGCGCATCTCCGTCGGGTGCCAGCGGCAGAAGTAGACATACTCGCCCGGTTCGTTGAAGGTGATGGTGGCGGAGTCGCCCAGGCCCAGATCGCCGGTCTCGAACGCCTCGCCCGCGTCGGCGTCGCCCGGATCGCCGCTGGTGGCGGAGTGGGGGACGAAGTCCTGATTCGTCCAGCGTACGCTTTCGTTCACCTCGATCGTGATC
>JAPKGY010000109.1 GCA_026647385.1 Phycisphaerae bacterium
GTCGGCGGTCGCGCCCTCGGCGTAAAGCCGGGAAATGGTGTCTTCGTCCAGCCCAAGCACGTCGCGAACGCCTGGGATTCGCCCTGGCTCGCAGAAGCCGGGCATCTTCCTCGGTCTTGCCCTTGAAGCCCTTGCCCCCGCGGCGAGGAGGTCCGCCGCCCGCTTCCGGGGGCTCCGCCGGAGCCGGCGGCACAAACCGGGCACGAGGCACCGGCCTTTCAATAATGTCCGGCTTGGCGTACCCGACAATCCGCGGACCTTTCATCTGGGCCGGCGCGGGAATGTTTTGCGGACCGGCGGGAACTACCGGTTGAGCCGGTTTCTCCTTCGCCGGCTTCTCTTTGGGGGGTCTGGCCTTGACCTCGGGCGTGGCCACCTTGGGGGGCGCCTCCACCGGAACCGGAGCCTTCGCGACCGGCTCCGGAACCGGAGCGGGTGTCGGCGGCGCGGGCCCCTCGACCTCAACCACGACCGGCGCCTCCGCGGCAATCGTCGGCGGGGCCGGTTCCTCGACGACGA
This sequence comes from Phycisphaerae bacterium, assembly GCA_026647385.1. Classification (GTDB taxonomy): domain Bacteria; phylum Planctomycetota; class Phycisphaerae; order UBA1845; family PWPN01; genus JAPKGY01. The sequence continues at coordinate 520 of JAPKGY010000109.1, forward strand.
TCGCCTCCGCCGGCGGCGCCTCGGCCATCGGAACCTCCACCGACTCCGCCATCGGCTCTTCCGTCGCTGCGGCGCCGGCCGCCTTCTTCGGGCGACGCTCTCGCTTCTTGGCTTTCACCTTCTGCAGGTCGACCGGGGCCGCCTCCTCGACCGCCGTGCCGTGAGACACCTCACTGAACCACTCCCGGATCGTCTCAGCCAGCCCGGCGGAGACCGTCGACATGTGGTTCGTGATTCCCTCCACGCCTTCCAGCGCGCACTTCTCGATGATCGCCTTGCTGGTGACGTTCAGTTCCTTGCTCAGCGTGTGTACACGAAGCTTTTCAGCCAAGACGAGCCTCCTGGAACCTTTCGACCGGGACATCGCGCGATTCGCGTCAACGTCCTCCCGAAAGATCACTCCTGGGTCGCGGACCACAATACGGCGATCCGCCTTAGGCTACCCTCGCCTCGATCACAACTGCACCGGACCTTCAACCGGCCCGGAAGCATCCACCGCATCCGCCGGCGCATCCCCCTTTGCCTCGGAGGTCCCCGGACCCGCTTCGGATTGGGGCGCCGCAGCCCCTTCGCCGACCGCGGCGCCTTCAGCCTCGGTCGACGACGACGCTTCCGCCGCGGCGGCGGCCGCCTCGGCCGCGGCCAGTCGGGCGGCCTCGGCCTCCGTCGCCAGCCGCTTGGCGGCTTCGGCGCTGATCTCGATCACCTTGGCGGCCAGCTCCTCCGTGAGTCCCAGGGTCTTCATCAGCGGTTCGATTCCGATTTCCGGAATGTCCGCCAGCGAAACGATCCCCATCACCATCATCTTTTCGATGTTCTCGCTGCTGATCCCCTCGATCTGCGACAACTCGCGCTCCATGTCGTCCAGGCCCTTGTTGTATTCCTTCGGCGTAAGGATATCGATGTCCCAGCCGGTCAAACGGGCCGCCAGACGCACATTCTGTCCCCGCTTTCCAATCGCCAGGGAAAGCTGGTCCTCCGGCACGACGACCGTCGCCCGACCCAGCTCGAAACACAACGCCGTATCCGACACCTCCGCCGGCTTGAGCGCGTTGCTGATCAGGATCTGCGACGATTCGTTCCAGCGCACGATGTCGATCTTCTCCCCGCCCAGTTCGACGACGATGTTCTTGATCCGGCTGCCCCGAACGCCCACGCATGCGCCGACGGCGTCCACTTTCGCATCGATCGAGGACACCGCGATTTTCGTTCGATAGCCCGCCTCGCGGGCCAGCGCGCGGATTTCGATGATCCGCTCGGACACCTCGGGGACCTCCAGTTCGAACAATCTGCGGATGAAATCCGGATGCGAACGGCTCAGGACGATCTTTACCTGATGGGGGGCCTCGCGGACGTCAAGAATCAGGGTGCGAATCCGCTCGCCCGGATGATGCGTCTCGCCCGGGATCTGCTCGCTCCGGGGCAGGAAACCTTCCGCGCGCCCCAGGTTCACGATGAGGGCCCCGCCTTCGAAGCGGGAAACCGTGCCCGTCACGACGGTACCCTTGCGCTCCACGAACTCTTCGAAGATGCTGCCTCGCTCCGCCTCGCGGATCTTCTGGATCATGACCTGCTTGGCCGTCTGGGCGGCGATTCGTCCCAGTTCCCGCATGTCCACCGGCTCGCCGTTCCGCGTCGCCGCGATGTCGCCCGACAGCCGGTCGATCGTTACGATCACCTCGTCCATCTGGCCGTACGCCTTGCGCACCGCCGACACCATCGCCTGCTCGAGATCCGCGAACACCGCGTCTTTCTCGATGTTCTTGTCCCGCGCGATGCTGTCTACAATCCTCACCAGTTCCGCATTCATCGATCTTCCTCGTTTCCAGGGCGTGTCGGCGTCGCAAGTCGCACGACACTATGTGGTTGTCCGCAGACAAACAAAAAAGTGGGAAGCTTGCGGCACCCACTTTCACCAGGCCGCCGCCCCGTCTGCGATCGGAGCGGGCGGATCCGCACATGCGTGGATGCTCCTCGTCAACGCATCGCCGCCCTCCCGACGATCCGTTGGAGCCTCGTTCTCAGGCCGTTCGCCACGTGCTGGACTGGATCAGTCCGCACGGGCAGACGCTCCGGTTCCGGTCAGGCTGACGTTCACACCTCGCCTCCCGACTCTCGTGTACTTCCCGTCTCCACCCGAACGCTTCGGCACCTCGGTACCGTCCTGAGTCAGTATCACCTGCTCCGGCCGCCTCCATGCGCCGGGCCCGCCACAAAGCGGGCCACAAATCCATTGGCGGGTCGTTCGCGCAGTTCCGACGCCTCCGCACACTGTCGCACGGCGCCGTCCACCATCACCGCCACCCGATCGCCGAGCCTCAAGGCCTCTTCGCGATCGTGCGCGACGTACAGAAACGTCGCTCGCCACCGCCGCTGAAAGTCCTTCAACCGATCCTGCAGATCGGCCCGCAAATCCTCATCCAGGTTGCTCAGCGGCTCGTCCAGAAGGAACACTCGAGGCCGCCGAACCAGCGCCCGCCCGAGGGCGACCCGTTGGCGCTGCCCGCCCGAGAGCATGCCCGGCTTGCGATCCAGCAGATCCGCGATATCCAACGCGGCCGCCGTTTCGCGAACCCGACGATCGACCTCCGATCGGCGCTCGCCCCGCAACCTCAGGCTCAACGCCATGTTGCCGTACACCGTCAGATGCGGGTACAGGGCAAAGCTCTGAGCCACCATGGCCACGTCCCGCTCGCGCGGGGGAAGGTCGTTGACCACCCGATCACCGATTCGGATCGTGCCGGATGTGACCTGCTCCAGACCGGCTACCAGTCGAAGCGCGGTGCTCTTACCGCAACCCGAGGGCCCCACGAGAACGACGAACTGCCCGTCCTCGACCCTCAGATTCAGCCCGTCCACCGCCCGGATACCCTTGGGGTAGACCTTGGCCACGTTCTCCAAAGCCACGTCTGCCATGAAGTTGCACTCCGCCGGCCGACGGGGTCGCCGCCGTCTCAGCGGACGCCAACTAGCCATTATAAATTGGCGGCCCCCCCTGTCAAACCGGACCCTCGGCCGCCGCCGATCACGGGTCCCAGTCCGCCGCCAACTGCCGAAAAACCGTCAGATGCAAGGTTTCACCACGGCCTCCTGGCGTAGTGGCCCATGAAAAAGGGGCTTGCTTGGCAGCAAGCCCCCGGGGGAACAATCTCATCTGCGCGAACTCTGGTTCGGTCAGGGCTGGCAGTTGGGAGTACCGCCCTGCGTCCACGGAACGTTCGGGCCGCTGTAGCAGTTCTTGAAGGCGATCAGGTCGTCCACATTGACGTTCCCATCGCCATTCCGCTCGAAACAGCCGCATCCGGTCGGCACGCCTCCGCCGGTCCCGGTATAGCAGACCTGGAACAGGCCGAAGTCGTCCTGGTCCACGTCGCCGTCGTGATCTCCGTCGGCCCAGGGATACGGGCAGCAGGAGACCGTTCCGCAAGTCGAGCTTTCGCCCTGGAATCGGCCGCCCTGGGCCTCACATTCGCTCTCCGAAGCGCAATCGACGCAGGAAGCGTCCGGCATGCAGCAGGCCCCGCTAAGCGAGTAGCACGCCCCGCCCCGCAACGCCAGATCGTCAAAGGTGACGTCGCGGGCCTGATTCGACTTGTTCGTAAAGCAGGTGCGGTCCGAACCCCGGCAGGTGGTCCAGGAAGTGTTGTTGGCCAACTCGCACCCCGGCCCGACACCCGTTCGAAGGGTATTGAACGCTCCCAGATACTTGCGCGGGACATTGTCCATCTGGCTGTGGATGAGGTAATCCTCAAAAGTGGTTCGCGACTTCTCCAACGTCGTCAGCTCGATCTTCACGGTGTTCGACTTGACGGTGAGCGTCATCCAATTGTCGGTCTTGCGGATAGGGTAGCCGTACTCATAGTCCCTTGGATTCGCCCACAACTGGAACTGCAGCTCCGTGGTGGCCGCACCGGGAATGTCCGCCGGCGGCGGCATCGCGGCGCCGTTGATCGGCGTTACCGTACGCGTACTGGGCATCGGGTTCTGCTGCGCGATCGTCCACCACACTTGACCATCGAAGTAGGCCGGCTTCCAACTGATCGACGCATGCTGTTGAACGCCGCAGTGACAGGGGTCCGGGTCCACCATCGGCATGAGACCTAGCGCCACAACATTGTGGATCGGTGGAGGGTTGGTGGCGACCACGGGACAGCCAGCGGGCATCGGCCCGGTGGGATTACCCTGAGCACACATGATCTGGTGGGGTCCCTGATTGATGGCAGGACTGCAGTAGGTCGCGCAATTCGGCCCCCAGACGTAATCCGTGTTGGCCCGATTGAGCGGGTTGTCCGGGTGCCCGAAGGCCAACTCGACATACCCGGTCGAGGAGCAGATCTTGCCGTAATACTCGGTGCTCACGACAAACTGAAGCACCAGCGGATTGGCATCCGTACCGGTCACCGCCTCGCACGTCCCACACCCGCCCGTAAAGGCGTTCCCGATAAACCTGCGCAGATCCAGAACGGGGTCCGCCGGCGGCGCGGGAGACAAGACCCAATCCCTGAAGGTCGCCTGGCTGAGGAGCGAATTCGTTACGCCCGAGTTGCGCCCGGCGAACGGCAGGGAGGTGACCTGCTGCATATCCACATCCATCACGAACTCGTCATCCTCCAGGGTGATCGGAACCCCGCAGGCGGTGCCGGTGGACGCGCTCTCCGAAGTGGGAAGCCAGACACTGCGAAGCTTGTTGATCCCATCGGTCGTGATCGGCCCGGTGGGATTCTCGGCGCACTTCGTGCCGACGGGCACGCCCGCGCCTCCCGGCCATCCCCCCTCGGCGCAGTAGGTATCAAAATCATCGCAAAAGATCTCGTCCGGATAGCCCGTCGGGCAGAACGCCGACGCCCCCGCCTGGCAAAGCCCCAGCAATACAATCGAGAGCCCATACATGGATCGCTTCATCTGACGACCCTCCAAACATGAGATGCCATTAGACTGGGATTTGTGGGTTTAACCCGTGCGACACGCACTCCCCATGCCTCAATTCTACCTCTATCCGCGACCGCAAGTCAACAATAAATAAGATCGTAGCGGCCTTTGGCCGGCCTGTGGTTTCCTGCCGGGAATCGCCGCCGGTAGGAAAAAACAGCCATTTCGGGGGTCTGGGGGCTGCTCACGGGAACCTCAGGCAATCTAGGGGACACAGGCCGGTAACTGTGACTGTAACCAGGGCACGTTAGGCCCGGTCGAACAGGCGTTGAAGGCGGCAAAATCGCCGGCGTCGACGTCGACGTCCGAGTCCCGGTCAAAGCAGTCGCAACCCGCCGGCACTCCCTGCCCCTCCCCCGTATAACAGAGTTGCCATGCGCTGAAGTCCCACTGATCGACGTCGCCGTCGTGGTCGGTATCGGCGAACGGCAGCGGACAGCACTGGACACCCTCACATGGGGTCTGATATCCCTGAAAATGCCCGCCGGCCGCCTCGCAGACGCTTCGGCCGATCACCGAACAGGTCCCGTCGACCCCGCAGCACGCCCCTTCCAGGGCCACGTACACCCCGTCGTACAGCACCGGCGTGTCGAGGTAAGTCGCGGACCACCCGATCGCTTCCCCGTAAACATAATCCCAGCACTCTCGTGCCGAGGGCCCTCCCACACATTCCCCGGTAATCGGATCCAGCTCACACCCCGGCGCGGTGCCGATCGCGATCTTGTTGAACGGGCCAAGGTATTGCCGAGGAATCGTGGCTTGGCTGACCCCCTGGCCCGAGCTCTCGAGTCTCACCACGTACGAGTCGGTCCGGACGCTCATCTCGAACCAGGCGCCACCGCTGTAATGCAGGAAATCGCCATAGCCGGGGAACACGTCCAAACGCAGATCGTACCACTTCAGTCCATCGAAGGTGGCCGCGTGATACATCGTGGGCTTCCTGCCTGTTTCATTATCGCAGGGGTTGCGGTCCAACTGGGCCAGCCAGCCGAAACAATGGCTCGCATGCACCCGCGAAGACAGCTCGGGACAGTCCGCCATCGTGTAATCCGCCAGCCATTGCTGGCAGACGATCGGATAGCGCTTGGCGGGGGGGCTTGCGTTGCAGTCGAACCAGACGTAGTCCGTCGGAGCCCAGTCGCCGTCCGGCCCCTGACTCGGATCGTCGTCGAGCATCAACTCCACGTACATCGGGGAGTTGGGATACGTACCCGTGCCGCTCCAGCCCCAGTACCGCAGAACCAGAGGCTTCTCGTCCGTGCCGTTGACGGCCTCCATACCCGGATGGCGCGATGCAATCACGGAAGTCAGATCGAACGAATGCCGCTGAGCGATGCTGGCCGCGGTCGAGCCACGGTACCGCAGCGCAAACGGAAGGTTGTAGACCTGCCCGGCGAGCGGGTCCGGCCTGTCGACTTGCATCTTCAAACCATAAGCGCACTGGTCGATCCATCCCTGATTGAAAAGGTTCTGATTCGGATCGGTCGCATCATCCGGACAGCCGTAATCGGGCACAGTGGGATAACCGGACCAGGGGTGGTCCGGATCATTGCCGTTGCAGTACTGGTCGAAATCGTCACAGAAAACGATGCGCGCGGGGTCGTATCCCAGGCAGCGAGCATCCGCAGCCAGCTCACGTGTGGCTGCGGCAACCACCACAGCCAGGCAAAGCGCAAGACGGCGATGCTTCATTCTCCACCCTCCGGCGCAGCCTCGCCGCCCCGGACGATCCCGGTCGGACACAACCTTCTGACCACCCCGCGAACCAATACACTTCCGCTGTATTCCACGATACCCAACCCTCAATCCGAAGTAAACGGGCAGTTTCGCGGAAACAACGGGGGCAAATGCGGGAAAAAACGCCGAAGCCTGCGGCTCGGCGGCCGACCCGCATCATCTGCGGTGTGACCCCTCCCATGCTCGAATCAACGGAGCGACCCCACCCCCTGCTCAATCATATGCCAGGCTCGCACACAATTCTTTTGACGAAAAGACGTTCCGATCCGGCGATGGCCGAGAAAACGCCTCTTGCCGCAAGTCCGAGAAAACCACACGCCAACAATTAACGCAGAATCGTAACTCTTGCCCGTCGGATCGATTGGCAGGAGAACGCCTGGAGCCAGGATGGGAGGGCTTTTCCATTCCCACGACGACAAGCGGGCTAAGCGTACCGTTCGATCGCGGCTCGCCGGTTATAGGACACGAAGGGCGTAGATGCCTGAAAGAGTAGAATTACTCAATCCGGCGCGCGGAGAAATCGCCAGCCGTAATGCCACGGGGGAAGATCGATGACCGCTCCGAATCGCTTCAGTCTACCGGTCTGGTCGGCCCAGTTTGCGATCTGCTCGGGCCTGGGACGGATGGTCATGCTGGGACCGCGCGGGGTGGCTGGGTCGTAGCGCCAGTGAATCGCAAGGACCCAACCGTCCGCCCGAACGATCCGGGCGGCCTCCGAAAGCAAGCGGATCGGTTCCTCGCCATGCAGGATGTTGAACAACAGGCAGGCGTCGCACGAGCCGGGGTCGAGACCGAAGCCGTCGGCCAGCACGTCGCGAAGGGAGCAGCGCAGATTGTGCAGACCCGCGGCCGCCGCCCGCTGTTGCGTGCGATCGAGCATAGTCAG